>JAFZHY010000014.1 GCA_017554615.1 Clostridia bacterium | reverse complement strand
GTTCGTCCTGAGCCAGGATCAAACTCTTAATAAAAAATTTATTAATCGTTCAAATTAATTCTGACTTAGTTTGCTAGCTTTTTCTTTGCTTGCATTTCCTTTATTACCTTGGTTCATTTTTAAACTCATTTAAAAAAATTTCAAGGACCATCATATTGTTTAATTTTCAAAGACCGTTCCACTTTTGACGGTGGAGTTTCATTGTATCACTGTTGAACTTCATTGTCAAGCACTTTTTTAGAAAAAAATAAATACTTTTTATTTTACGCGACACAACTATTACATTATATCAGCAGTATTTTAAAATGTCAACACATTTTTTTAAAAATATTTAATTTTTTTTGAAAAATTCTGCCTGTTTTTGTCAGCAGCTTTTACATTATAGCATTGAGCATATTGTTTGTCAACATATTTTTTTATTTTTTTAAAAAAAATTATGCAGACTATTTTGCTGCATAATTTATTATATTCATTTTTTTCCAATATATACACATTTATTATAAATATTATGTGTATTTTTGCTTGTAACAGTTATCACTTAAATACTACATTATCTTCACCCAGCAGGTCTTTTAGTCTTTTTTCCAAAGTTTTACTTATAATTACCCACATAGATTTATCCGCAAGGGTATTTTTCTTTTCCTTTTCAAAGTAGACATATACAGGAGTATTTCCATTATGCTGTTTTAGAATTTTCTTCATTTCTTCTATTAAAGATTCGTCCTTTATCCTTATATACAGTTTGCCAGGTACTGCTTCTTCATTAAAGAGTGAAATTTCGCTAACATTTATTTTTCTTTCCTCTTCACTTATAAGAAGAGTTCCTTTTATTATAACATCTGTATCATTTGTTATATAAGAAGAATAGGCAGTATATGCTTTTGGGAAAACTACCACTTCACAGTTTCCGTACATATCTTCTATTAAAAAGGTTGCCATATTGTCTCCCTTTTTAGTTGTACGGATATTTTTATTAAGGATAGTTCCAACCATAGTTACATTATCACCGTCTTTTAACAAGGTGTTTTCTTCATTATTTATTTCAAAACTGTAATGAGTGGCAATTCTTTTAATAAGTTCTTCGCTTTTCTTTAAAGGGTGGGAAGATAAATAGACGCCTAAAACTTCTTTTTCCATTCTTAAAGAAAGAGGAGATTTATTATCATCAATATTACCTATTATTTTTTGTAAATTTTTATTATCTTTATCCAATGTTTCAAACAGGTTAAGCTGACCAGGAACATTACTTCTTATATTATTTAAATGAAAGTCCATTGTTTCGTCATAAATTTTTAAAAGTTCGATACGACTTCCAAAGTCATCCATCGCACCTGCTTTTATAAGACTTTCCACTGCTCTTTTATTTATATCCGTTCCTGTCATTCTTTGCGCAAAATCTTCAAAACTTAAAAATCTTCCGTTTAAATTTCGCTCATTTACAATTTCTCTTGCAGTATTATATCCTACATTTTTTATAGCGTTTAAGCCGAATATTATTTCTCCGTTTAACGCTGTAAATTTTATATCACTAAGATTTACTGACGGAGAGACAACTTTTATGCCCATATTTTCGCAGGTTTTAATATATTCAGTAATTTTATTCTGATTTTCAGTAAAACTGGTCATAAGGGCTGCCATAAACTCAGATTTATAATAGTATCTTAAATAAGCAGTCTGAAATGCTACATAGGCATAACACGCAGCGTGAGATTTATTAAAGGCATATTTTGCAAATTCCTTTATTTTATCAAATATTTTTAAGGCAGTATCTTCATTTATGCCTTTTTCATTACACCCTGTAACAAAAATCTTCTCTTCTTTTTTTAAAACATCCATTTTCTTTTTGGACATTGCACGACGGACAATATCTGCTTTGCCAAGGCTATACCCTGCAAGGCGCTTAAATATTTCCATAACCTGCTCCTGATACACAATGCATCCGTAGGTTACAGAAAGTATTTCTTCTAAAATTTTATGGTCATATACTATACCGTCCATATTTTCCTTATTTTTAATAAGGTTAGGAATTTCCTGCATCGGACCAGGACGGTAAACTGACACAGCAAGAATCAAGTCCTCTAATTTTTCGGGTTTAAATTCTTTTAAGAACTTTCTCATACCATAACTTTCAAACTGAAATACACCGTCGGTATCCCCTTTTTTAAACAGAGTATAAACATTTTTATCATTATAGTCTATTTTATCTATATCGATACTTACACCTGTTTTTTCTTTTATGATTTTTAAGGTATCGTTTATAACAGTAAGATTTCTTATTCCTAAAAAATCCATTTTTAAAAGGCCTAATTCTTCTAATGCAGTCATAGTATATTGAGTGGCGATTACATTATCCCCTTTATATAAAGGAACATACTCCATAATAGGCTTATTGGTTATAACCACTCCTGCGGCGTGGATAGAGGTATGCCTTGGAAGCCCCTCAACTTTTAGCGCCACATCTATTATTTTCTTTACATTTTCGTCGTTATCATATAAATTTTTAAGTTCAGAGTTTTCTTCTAAAGTTCCTTTAAGGGTTACACTCACTCCCCCTGGAATAAGTTTAGCGATTCTATCCCCTTCGGCATAAGAAAAGTCAAGCGCACGACACACATCTCTTACTGCCTGTTTTGCGCCTAATGTACCAAAGGTTATAATCTGGGAAACTTTATCTTCTCCGTATTTTTTAGTAACATAATCAATAACTTCTCCTCTTCTTTCATAGCAGAAGTCAATATCAATATCCGGCATTGTTACTCTTTCGCTGTTTAAAAATCTTTCAAAGATAAGCGAATATTTTACAGGGTCAAGATTGGTTATTCCCAAGGCATAAGACACAATGCTTCCTGCTGCTGAGCCTCTGCCAGGACCTACGGGAATACCTTTTGTTTTTGCATAGTTTATAAAATCCCATACAATTAAAAAGTAATCGGTAAACCCCATTTTATTTATGGTATCAAGTTCATAGTTTAGTCGGTCAATATAACTTTCATAATTTTCATATCGTCTCTTAAGCCCGTCAACACAAAGTTTATAAAGATAATCTTTATGGCTTGTCCCGTCAGGCAATGTGTAATGCGGAAGATGATATTTGCCAAATTCTATTTCCACATTGCATTTATCACAAACTTCCATTGTGTTATACACCGCTTCCTTTTTATAACTAAAAAGGCTTAGCATTTCTTCTTCGCTCTTTAAATATAACTGGTCGGAATTAAACTTCATTCTTGATTCATCAGAAATTGTTTTTTGCATTTGAATACACATTAACATTTCCTGATAAAAAGCGTCGTCTTTTTCTATATAATGAACATCATTTGTTGCTACAAGTTTTACAGAGTGCTTATTTGCAAGTTCAATTTGTTTTGAAATAATTTTTCTTTGCTCTAAAAGTCCGTGGTCCTGAAGTTCTACATAAAGGTCATTTTTAAAAATTTTCTTTAATGTTAGAAGTTCGTCTTCTGCTCCTTTTATATTATCGTTTACAAGGTACTGCGAAAAAGCACCGTATAAACAGGCAGTAAGGCATACTAACCCCTCGGAATACTTATATAAAAGTTCATAATCTACACGGGGTTTATAATAATATCCTTCAATAGACGCTAAAGATACAAGTTTCATTAAATTATGATACCCCTCATTGTTTTTGGCAAGAAGGATAAGATGATTATACTTTTCGTCAGGGTCTTTATCAAAACGACTGCCTTTAGCCACATAAACTTCGCAGCCTATAATAGGTTTTATACCTGCTTCTTTTGCACACTTATAAAACTCAACGGCGCCGAACATATTGCCATGGTCGGTTATGGCAACTGCACTCTGCCCGAGAGTTTTTGCTTTTTCTATTAAATCTTTGATATTACACAGTCCGTCAAGAAGACTGTATTTTGTGTGAAGATGCAAGTGGCAAAAGTTACTCATTTTATTTTTCCCTGCTTAATTCTATAATTTTTTTAAGCCTGTGATTTATTCCTGAACGACTTAATGGTTCTTTACACATTTTGCTAAGTTCTGTTAAACTTGCTTCGGGGTTATCAACTCTTAAGTTGGCAACTTCTTTTAAAGATTGAGATAAAGCATCAAACTTTTTATCTTTCTTTAATTTTTCAATAGCAAGAAGTTGCTCTACTGCTGCATTAACTGTTTTATCAAGGTTGGCTTGTTCACAGTTTATCTTTCTGTTAAGATTATTCATTTTATCCTTTAAAATCATAGCATCGTGATATTCAAAGAACGTTTCTTTACAGTTTAGATAATTTAGCATATCTGCTATCGTTTCTTTTTCTTTTAAATAAAGGACATAGTCTGACCCTCTTGTTATAATTTTAGGATAAAAATCCATACCCATTAATATTTCATTTATCTTATGAAGATTATCTTTTCTGTGGTTTGAAATTTCAAAATGATAGCCTCTATTTGGGTTTGTAACCGACCCTGCTACTAAAAAAGCACCTATTACTGCTGCTCTTTGGCAACAAGGGTTAATCGATAGGTTATCATCCATTATTCCGCTTACCTGATTTATTTTTTTATTTATAAGGCCTAATTTTGATGCCAGTTTATGAATTTTATCACAGTCATAAGACTCTAATGTATAGCCTTTGCTTTTTGCATTTTTCTTAAAAGTAAGTTCGCGCTCATCTGTTATCTCAATTATAAGTTCATTTAAAAAAAGGGCTATTTCTTTACTCTCAATAGTCATCCTTATTCTGTCATACGAAACTAAATTAAAAAAAGCGAAGGCAGAATTAAGAAGGGCATGTTTACAACATGACCTTTCAAAATTAACTGAACATATTTCATTTTTTACATCTTTACAAAATGACATATTTATCACCTAAAGTATTTCTACTTCCAATTCAAGTTCTACATTGAATTTTTCTTTAACGATTTTTTTAACCTCTTCGGTAAGGTTTATTACATCTAAAAATGTGGCAGAGTTATAATTTATTATAAAACCTGCGTGTTTTTCAGATACTTTTGCTCCGCCTAAGGTATAACCTTTAAGGTTGGCATCCTCTATAAGTTTACCTGCAAAATGCCCGACAGGGCGTTTAAATGTACTTCCTGCGCTTGGAAAATTAAGAGGCTGTTTATCTGTTCGCATTTTTGTTACTTCTCTTATTCTTTCTAAAATCATACAAGAGTCGCCTTTTTCAAGTTCTATCTGCGCTTCAAGAACTATATATTTATTTTCGGAAAATAAAGTTTTACGGTATTCCATTTTTAAATCTTTAATATCCCTTGTTTCAACTTCTAAGTTTTCATTTAAAAAGGTTACACTCTTTAGCAAATTTTTAATTTCTTTTCCGTATGCCCCTGCGTTCATATAGATTGCTCCGCCAAGGCTTCCAGGAATTCCTGAAAGTTCTTCAAAACCTTTTAAAGACTCTTTTTGTGCAATATTTGAAATTTTAGTAAGAAGTGCGCCTGAAGATGCTTTTATAATATTACCCGAAACTTTAATATCTGAGAAGTTAGAGCCAAGTTTTATAATTACTCCTCTGTAACCCTCATCCTTTACAAGAAGATTTGAGCCATTTCCCATAACAAAATAGTTTATCTTTTCTTCTTTTAGAAATTTAATAAGGTTTATAACCTCATCTATGTTTTCAGGCAGTACAACAAAATCGGCATTCCCTCCGATTTTAAAAGTTGTATGATTCTTCATAGGCTCATTTATAAGAATGTTTTTTTCATTTGTATATTTTTTTAATACTGCTAAAATATCCAAACTTTTCTCTCCTAATCTTTTTTCATTGATTTTAGATAACTTGTAAAACTTTCAAGCGTTCTGTTTACTATAAGTTCTTTTGGGAAGTCTGCTTTTTTTAAAAGTTCAAACGCTTTAGTGTAATCTCCTATCATAGTTGCTATATGACTGTCTGAAGACACAGCAATATAAACCCCGTTTTCTTTACAAAGTTTTGCAACTTCAAGACAGTTTTCTTCGCTTCCCGGTCTTATATGAAAAGAGTTGTTATTAATTTCTATTACTTTATTATACTTTTTGGCTTGTTTAACTACTAAAGAGTAGTCGCACTTATACGCAGGCTGACCAATATGCGCAAGACAATGAATATACGGATTTTCTAAAACTTTAAGATAACCCTCGGTTATATACTTTTCATTTATTAAGTCTTTATTTATCCTGTGGTAACCTGCAAGGGTAAAATCAAGCCTTTTAAGATAGTCTTCTTTTAAGTCTACCCTACCCGTATTATCAAGTATATTAACCTCTGCTCCTTTAAAAAATCTTACTCCGTAAAAAGTGGTTGGAATAATATCAAGGTTATAAAAGTGCAGGTGATTATCAAAAGGAGATATATCTGGGCCATGGTCGGTTGATACAATTCCTTTTAAGCCTTTTTGCCTTGCATGACGTACATTTTCTTCTATTGTGGAATAGGCATGTTCACAAATAACGCTGTGAGTATGGGTATCCACTTTAATACTATACATTCTTTGCATCTTCCTCCATTTTTTTGAGCAAACGGTTATTAAGTTCTTCTGCAGGGTTATAGCCTAATTTTTTCTGTCTGTTGTTCATTGCTGCAACCTCTAATACCACTGCAAGATTTCTTCCTGGTCTTACAGGGATATTCAGGCATGGAACTTTAAGGCCCAAAATATCAGTATATTCTGTTACAAGGCCAAGACGGTCATACTGCTTATTTTCTTTCCATACTTCAAGATTTACTACAAGGTCAATCTTTTCTGTTTCTTTAATAGCACCCATACCGAATATTCTTCTTACATCTACTATACCGATACCTCTTAGTTCAATAAAATGCTTTATTATATCAGGAGATGCGCCAACTAATGTTTTATCTGAAACTCTTTTTATTTCAACAGCGTCATCTGCCACAAGACGATGGCCTCTTTTTACAAGTTCGATTGCTGTTTCGCTTTTTCCTACGCCGCTTTCTCCTAAAATTAAAAGACCTTCACCGTAAACTTCAACCAGTCCTCCGTGCCTTGTAATTCTTGGCGCTAATTCTACGCTTAAATAACTTATAACAGATGCCATAAATTTAGAAGAAGAATCATTAGTTCTAAGAACAGGCACTTTATTGGTTTTTGCGCCCTCAACAATTTCAGGGAAAACTTCCTGACCTCTTGTAATAATAATTGCAGGAACATCTCTTTTTGCAATTTCATAAAAGGCGTTATATATTTTTTCGCTTTCCATATTTTTTAAATAGGTGTATTCAACTCTTCCTAACACCTGAAGTCTTTCAGGCTGGAAATAATCAAAAAAACCTGCGATAGGAAGCCCCGGTCTGTTAAGTTCGGTGCTTACTACTTTTCTTTGAGAAAGGTCCTCTCCCTCATATATCACTTCAAGATTAAATTCATCAACAAGTTGTTTTAAAGTAACAAAAAAATTTTCTTTTTCCATACTTATTCTCCCTTAATAAGATATATAGACTCGTCATTATATATCCAGTCTCTTACATTAACAATAGTATACTCATCATTTGTATTTCTTGCTATAACACGTTCAATTCCAGCATTTATTATAAGCCTTTTACACATAGCACAACTTGTTGCATTTTTTACAAGTTCGTTTGTTTTCATATCCTTACCCACAAGATAAAGGGTTGCACCTATCATATCTTTTCTTGAGGCGCTTATAATAGCATTTGCTTCTGCATGAACCGAACGACAAAGTTCATACCTTTCTCCGCTTGGGATTTTAAGACTTTCTCTTGCACAGCAATTTAAATCAATGCAATTTTTTCTGCCTCTTGGTGCTCCTGTATATCCTGTTGAAATAATTTCATCATTATTTACAATTATTGCACCATAGTTTCTTCTTAAACATGTGCCCCTTTCTAAAATAGCCTCGGCAATGTCAAGATAATAATTGATTTTTCCTCTTCTGTCCATAATCTTAACCCCTTTCTTTTATTTCTTTTTTCCTATCACTACTAATATCGGCGGATAGTTTATCTGATTGATAAAGTTATGCATAAGTACTGAAAACTTTTTGTTATTAAGTCTTTCAAAATATTTTATAAGTTCATCTCTTTCATGGAACCCTGAATCTCCGCCATGATAAATAATAACTGTAATTATTCCGTCATCTTTAAGTATTTCAAGAGATTTTTCAATAGCGACAATGGTAGTTTCAGGAGTTGTCATAATACTGTGATTGCCCTTAGGAAGATAACCTAAATTAAAGACAACTGCTTTTACGCTTTCTTTAACATATTTATCAAGTTCGGAGTGGGAATCAAGATTTAAAATTACATTTTCTGATAAACCCTTTTCTTTTAACAGATTAAGCGTATTATCTAAGGCTACTTTTTGAATATCAAAACCGTAAACCTTGCCTTCTTTACCTACCTGTTCTTTTAGAAAAAGCGTGTCATAACCGTTTCCGCAGGTTGCATCGATAACGGTATCTCCTTTTTTTATAACTTTTCTTAAGTATTCTTTACATAAACCAAGAGAATTGCCAAGCAAAACTATCACCCTTTTTATTATATTTAAATTCCGAATGTCAACTGTGATGAATCAGGAATATCTTTAAAACAATTATGGTTATCAAGCATATCAACAACTGCCTGACCCACCTTTGCTCTTGCCATAAAATCTTCTTTTGTGAAAAATTCCTTTTCGTCTCTGGCTGCTTTTATATTCTGTGCAGCGGCAAGGCCAAGACCTTTGATTGATGTAAACGGAGGCCTTATCTTACCATTTTCCACTTTAAAGTTCAAATCGTCTGACTTATAAAGGTCAACAGGCAAAAATTCTATACCCCTTGCATACATTTCCTTGCATATTTCAAGTATAGTAATAATATTTTTTTCTTTGGCAGACGGCTTTGGAATTTTGTTATATTCGTTAAGTGATTTTTCAATTTTGTCTTTTCCCTTTGTCATAATTCCCGCATCAAAATCATCTGCTCTTACTGAATAGTAAGCACAGTAATATTCTATCGGATAATGCACTTTATAATACGCAACCCTGAACCCCATTGTAACATACGCAACAGCGTGGGCTTTAGGGAACATATATTTTATCTTTTTACAGGACTCTATATACCACTCGGGAACATTTTTCTCTCTCATTTGTGCTTCGTCTTCTTCTTTAAGACCTTTGCCTTTACGCACCTGCTCCATAATGGTAAACGCGCGTTTAGGTGGAAGACCTTTTAACATAAGATAGGTCATAATATCGTCTCTTGTACAGATGGTTTCTTCAAACGGTGCTATTTTTTCTTTAACAATATCCTGAGCATTGTTAAGCCACACATCTGTTCCGTGGGAAAGGCCTGAAATTTTAACTAAACTTGCAAAATTCTTCGGCTGAATATCCTCTAACATCTGACGGGCAAACTTTGTACCGAATTCCGGAACTCCGTATGTGCCTGTTTTAGAGCCTATCTCCTCTTCTGTAACGCCTAACGCTTTTGGCGATGTGAAAAGACTCATAGTATCCTTATCTGAAAGGGATATAGACTGAGGGTCAAGCCCTGTTAAGTCTTTTAACATTTTTAGCATTGTAGGGTCATCATGCCCTAAAATATCAAGTTTAAGTAGTGTATCGTGAAGTTTATGATAATCAAAGTGAGTTGTGATTATTCCGCTTTCTTTATCATTTGCAGGGTGCTGAATAGGAGTAAAGTCATAAACATCATCTTCTTTCGGCACAACTATTATACCACCAGGATGCTGACCTGTTGTTGCTTTTGCTCCTGTACACGCAGACATAAGACGCTCAAGCTCTGCATTATTCATAATCATTTGGCGTTCTTCATAATAGTTCTTAACATAACCAAAAGCAGTTTTTTCGGCTATTGTACCAATAGTTCCTGCTCTGAAAACATGGCCTTCGCCAAATAATTCTTCGATATATTTATGGGCAGTCGGCTGGTATTCGCCTGAAAAGTTTAAGTCGATATCAGGCTCTTTATCCCCGTCAAACCCTAAGAACGTTTCAAACGGAATATCGTGCCCGTCCCTCTTCATTACCGTATTACAATGAGGGCATACTTTTTCAGGCATATCACAACCTGAAGAGTAACTTCCGTCTTCTATAAATTCTGAATGTTTACAGTTTTCACAGATATAATGAGGGCATAGAGAGTTAACCTCTGTTATACCTGATAAGAAGGCTACAAAAGAAGAACCAACCGAACCCCTTGAGCCAACAAGATAACCGTCGCTTAAAGATTTTTTAACTAATTTTTCTGCTATAAGATACATAACGGAAAAACCGTTATTTATAATGGAGTTAAGTTCCTTTTCCATTCTTTTTTCAACAATTTCTGGAAGAGGGTTTCCGTATATTTCATAAGCCTTTTTATAAGACATCTCTTTAATATCTTCGGCTGCACCCTCAATAACAGGCGGATGCTTAACGCTTGGCACAGGCTCAAAATTCTCATCCGTCATATCCACTATATCGTTAGGATTTTTAACAACTATCTCATACTTTGTATCTTCGTCAAGATAGAAAAATTCGTCCATCATTTCTTTTGTGGTACGGTAATATAGAGGCGGCTGATTATCAGCGTCTTTAAATTTCTTTCCTGACATAAGGATAGAACGGTAAAGTGCGCCCTGCTCGTTTATAAAATGAACGTCGCCTGTTGCAACAACTTTTTTACTAAGTTCTTTTCCTAAATCTATAATGGTTTTATTAAGTTCTATTAACGCATCTTTATCCTTTACGGAATTGTTTTCCAAAAGATACTGGTTATTACCTAAAGGCTGAACTTCAAGATAGTCGTAAAACTCGGCAATATTTATAAGTTCCTGATGAGGCTGACCGCTTAAAACTGCACGGTATAACTCTCCCGCTTCACACGCAGAGCCTAAAATAAGACCCTCTCTGTGTTTTATAAGTTCGCTCTTTGGTATTCTCGGAGTTCTGTAATAATAATCAATGTGTGATTTGCTTACAAGTTTATATAAATTTTTAAGACCTGTTTTGTTTTTTACAAGTATTATAATGTGGTATGCTGTTCCCTTATAAGAGGGTTCTCCCCCACAGTCTACAACAGAGGTATTGATATCCTCTATATTTTCTATCCCTCTCTTTTTAAGAAGAGAAATAAATTTAATAAATACTTCGCTTGTAGCCTCTGCATCATTGACAGCACGGTGATGACCGTTAAGAGTAACCCCTAAATGCTCACAAACAATATTTAGTTTATGCTTTTTAAGTTCAGGAAGAAGAATTCTTGAAAGTGAGAGTGTGTCAACAGATGTCGGCTCATAGTTTATGCCTAAAACTTCTGCATTTCTTTTAATGAAAGAAACGTCAAAGTCTGCGTTATGAGCAACCAGTGGAACACCCGAGCAAAAATCAAGAAATTTCTTTAAAACTATATCAATCTCAGGTGCATCCTTTACCATTTCGTCTGTAATACCTGTAAGTTCAGATATTTTTTCAGGAATAGGAACTTTTGGGTTTACAAAAGAAGAAAACCTGTCTATAATTTCTCCGTTTTTTATTTTACAGGCACCTATTTCGGTAATCTTATTTTCAGACGCACTAAAACCTGTTGTTTCAATATCGAAAACAACAAACTCGCCTGATAAACTTCCCTTTTGATTTCCTTTTACAATTTGTGCCATATCGTTTACAAGGTAGCCTTCCACACCGTAAACGAGTTTAATTCCTGCCTTTTTGGCAGCGCTATATGCATCAGGGAACGCCTGAACAACACCATGGTCAGTAATTACCAAGGCTCTGTGCCCTATATTTTTTATATGGGATACATATTCGTCAACAGTGTTAATACCGTCTATCGCACTCATATTGGTATGCAGATGAAGTTCAACCCTTTTTTCATCTGCTGTGTCAACCTTAATCTCTTTTTTTACAGGCTCAATATTTTTAAATTTAGTATCAAGCACATTTTCTCTTAAATATTTATCATAAATCATCTCGCCTGAGATTTTTAAAAAGTCGCCTTTTTTAAATTCTCCCATAAAGTCGTCTAACACTTCTAATTTATCCATAACCTGACAAATGCACGAATTCTTATAGTCGGTTACATAAAAAGTGATTTTACCTTTTTGGGAATTATTAAAATCTTTTCTCTCAATTTTAAAAACTTCGCCCTCTATTTCTACCTTTCCGCTTTCTAATTTAAGAGAAGAAATATCCGTTTTTGCATAAGAGATTTTATTAAAAGACGGATATGATTTTTTTGGTGGTAATTCTTTTTTTACTTCTTTTACCACTTCAGGCATTTTTTCTATTCTATCTAAAATCTCTTTTTGCTGCTCTATATGTATTTTATTTTTTTCTTCAACGCTTAAAGGTTTAATGTCCGATATAAATTTTACAAAAACTTTAAGATTAAATTCGTCATATATTAAATTTTCAATAGCCTTATCAAGTTCGTTATATAAAAGTAGGTCTACACCGTTACCTTTTAGGTGAATTTTAATTTCATTTTCCAAAATTTCCATTTCAGAATCTTTTACAATATAGTAAAGGTGCATATATTTTTTTTCTATGTAAAATAAAATCTCTGAAAAATAGTCTTTAGTAAATAAATTTTCAGGATACTCACTAAAAATTTTAACTACCCTTAACTGATAAGTTGTTTTAATATCCTGGGCAACATCAAAAATCACTGATTTAGGAATAACCAAACTGCTTTTTAAAAACAGTTCTGCTTTCCTTAATTCTTTATTTAATACTACATTTTTAACTTCACTTAAATCAAATAATTCTTTATGTTGTATAAGCACTTGAGATTTATTAAATATCTCACTTAACTTCATAACTTTTTCCTCTCAAAACTTACATTTTCTTAATTTCCGAAACCAGAACTTCGGCAATTTCTTCTTCCCTGATTTTTCTTATAATCTGCCCTTTTTTAAAGAGCACTGCGCATCCGTCTCCCCCTGCGATGCCTATATCTGCTTCCTTGGCTTCGCCAGGCCCGTTAACAACACAACCCATTACTGCAACATTTATTGGTTTTTTAATATCCTTAACTGCTTCGTTTACAATATCTGCAATTTTTATAAGGTCAATTTTCGTTCTTCCGCATGTCGGACAGGAAATAACATTAACACTGTCTTTTAAAAGACCTGCTGCTCTTAAAATTGCCTTTCCTGCTTTTATCTCTTCTATAGGGTTTGCAGTAAGAGAAACTCTTATTGTATCCCCTATATTATCAAGTAAAAGTGCACCTATACCAACCGAAGATTTAACAATTCCGTTATATACTGTTCCTGCTTCTGTAACCCCTAAATGAAGAGGATATTCAAATTTTTGTTTGAATAATCTGTATGTATCAACTGTTAGTTTTGTATCTGACGATTTTAAGGAAACGACTATATTATCGTATCCGTATTTATTAACAAGGTCAATATGAGTTTTAGCAGATTCGACTAATGCTTCAGGACATATTTTTCCGTATTTTTCAAGAAGATGTTTTTCTAAAGAACCCGCATTAACACCTATTCTTAAAGGAATATTTCTTTCCTTTAATGCTAAAACTACTGCTTTTACATTTTCTTCGCTTCCGATATTTCCTGGGCTTATTCGCACCTTGTCAACCCCGTTTTTTATAGCCTCAATGGCAAGACGATAGTCAAAATGAATATCGGCAACCAAAGGAATTTTTATTTGTTTTTTAATTTCTTTTATCGCAAGTGCAGATTCTTTGTCAGGCACGGTACATCTTACAATATCGCAACCTGCTTCTTCCAATTCTTTAATCTGGTTGACCGTGCTTTTTATATCTTTTGTATCTGTATTAGTCATAGACTGAACAAGAACTCTCTCATTATCGCCTATAAAAAGATTTCCAATCTGAACTTTCATTTTTTCACCCTCTATTTTGTAAATATTCTCAAAATATCATTCCAGGTAGCATAAAGCATAAGAAGAATTAAAAGCATAAACCCTATTGCGTGGATAATGCCTTCATATTTTAAAGATACAGGTTTTCCTATTACCGCTTCAATTAAAATAAATAAAATTCTTCCTCCGTCAAGTGCGGGAAGCGGAAGTAAATTAAATATACCAA
This sequence comes from Clostridia bacterium, assembly GCA_017554615.1. Lineage (NCBI taxonomy): Bacteria > Bacillati > Bacillota > Clostridia > Clostridia bacterium. The sequence goes on along the minus strand of JAFZHY010000014.1, from coordinate 10,467 downwards.
GGTTTATGGTTATAAGCGCCATAAGATAAAGAAGATAATCAAACCCTGTGTTTGCTGCTGTGTTTATCTCTTTAACTATTCCCACAGGCCCTGAAAGATTATCAGGGGATACCTCTCCTGTTATTAACTGACCAAGGGAAATAAAAATTGTTTTACCTATAAATAACGATTCAAAATATGAATATTTAATTACACTAAGTAAGGTTTTTTCTTCCTTTGAAAACTCTATGCCTATAAGTTTATGCGAGCCTTCTTCACTGCTTTCTTTTATAATATTACCCGATTCATCTAAAAGGTAAGATTTAGGGGTAACATTAAAGGTTAATGTTTCTCTGCCTCTTTTAACGGTAATTTCCATATCCTCTTTATTATTATAAACCATAAATTCTGAGCGGATATTTACCTTTTTTCCGTTAAGTCTTTCTATTTTATCCCCTGCTCTTAACCCTGCAGTATATGCAGGAGTGTTTTCCAAAACGTTTGCAACCGAAGTTGACACATAAAAGTTAGAACTAAACCCAAAGTTAAGAATAAGAACAACTATAAAGCCCAAAAGAAGATTCATTACAGCCCCTGCTGATAAAATAATGAGCCTTTTGGTTTTTGATTTATTTGAAAAAGCACGGGAGTTATCACTCTGCCCGTCTTCCCCCTCCATTTTGCAATATCCACCCATAGGAACTAAACGAACGGAATAAAGGGTTTCGCCCTTTTTCTTTTTAAAAATTGCAGGGCCCATACCTATTGCAAACTCATGAACATATACTCCGAAAATTTTTGCAAATATAAAATGGCCGAATTCATGAACAAATATTATTACAGAAAACAGCAATAAGGCATAAATAACAGTTAAAAAAGAACTCACGCTAAATCCTCCAGAAACTCTGTAGTTTTAATTTTTATTTCTTTGTCAAGCTGGATAGTTTCTTCAAGCGACAAATTTCTTCTTACAGTATGAGAAGAAAGCATTTTCTCCACAGTTTTTTCAATATCCAAAAATTTAATTTTATCCTTTAGAAAATATGAAACTGCAATTTCATTGGCAGCATTTAAGCATAAAGGCATACTTCCCCCTTCTTTCATACATAAAAGGGCAAGTTTTAAGCAACCGAAAGTGTCAATATCAGGTTCATAAAACGAAAGGTTAGGATATTTTAAAAATGATAATGATTCAACACTGCACTCCTCCCTCTTTGGATAAGTAAGCGCAAACTGAATAGGAAGTTTCATACTTGGTACACCCATCTGGGCAATAATGGAATTATCCTTATACTCTACCATAGAATGAATAACACTCTCTCTGTGAATTACAACATCAATATCTAAAATATCAAAAAGCCATCTTGCTTCAATAACCTCAAAGCCTTTATTCATCAAAGTTGCAGAATCAATAGTAATTTTTGCGCCCATATCCCAGTTAGGATGCTTTAATGCGTCTTTTTTTGTAACATTTATTAAATCTTTTCTTTTCCTGCCGAAAAACGGGCCGCCTGATGCAGTTAAAATCAATCTTTTAACATCTTTTTTATCATTCCCCAAAAGTGCCTGAAATATTGCACCATGTTCACTGTCAACAGGAATTATTTCTCCACCATATTCTTCTTTTACTTTATATACAAGTTCTCCTGCTGCAACAAGAGTTTCTTTATTTGCAAGAGCAATCTTCATTTTGTTTTTAAGCCCTGCAACAGTAGGTTTAAGGCCCACACTTCCAACCACTGAAGTTAAAAGCGTATCAGCGTCTCCACTTGTAGCAAATTCGCATAAAGCGTCTTCCCCACCTAAAACTTTAATATCAGTATCAGAAAGTCTTGCCTTTAATTTGGATAAAAGTTCACTATTATTTATATGGCAGAATTTAACATTAAATTCTCTTGCCTGTTTTTCAAGAAGGTCTATATTATTATTTGCCGAAATACCGTTAACCTTAATATTTCTTTCCTTGCAAATCTCTAAAGTCTGAGTGCCGATAGAGCCGGTAGACCCTAATATATTTATAATCTTTGTTTTCAAATCAATCATTCCTTATAAGTAGATAAAGTTAATTATCCTAAGAAGTATGAAAATGCACGGTGCAGTAATAATTAAAGAATCAAATCTGTCTAACACGCCTCCATGCCCCGGCATAAGTTTTCCAAAATCTTTTATACCTGTTTCTCTTTTTATTAAAGATGCTACAAGGTCTCCCATCTGTGAAAGAGATGAAGTAATAATTGCAGTTAATATAAATGCATAGAAATTAACATTAATATCCCATGTGTTCTTTAAGATATATCCGTAAATTATATATCCTAAAACTGCTCCTAAAATCCCTGTAACTGAGCCTTCAATGGTTTTTTTAGGGCTGATATTAGGGCATAACTTATGTTTGCCGAAAAATCTTCCACCAAAATATGCAAAAGTATCTGTAAGCCATGCAGATATAAGAGGAAGCCAGATAAGAAATTGCCCATACTCTGTAAGCCTTATGTATGCAAGTGTAGAAAATACCCAAGGAATAATAATTACTCCTGCCATATAGGAAAACAAGTCTTTAGTATGAAACTCGTTATGATTTTTAAACATATGAATAATCGGTATAACAGTTAAAATAAGTAACAAAAGATACAGATAATTTTCTAATGCAAAATAAACTGACATAGGAATAATTAAAGAAGTTATAATTCCTGTTAAAAGAAGAAGTTTATATTTAGTATATCCGTATGCTTTCATAACTTCATAAGAAGCAATAGCACAGATAATACTGATTGCACCTATAAACAATTCCTGACTTAAAAACATAACCAATAAAAGAACTATAATGCCGATTACGCCTGAAATAATTCTTACTAACATTTTATACCTCCTACACTCCCCCGAAGCGTCTGTTTCTTTGCTGATATTCTATTATCGCCTTTTCCAACATCTTAGGTGTAAAATCAGGCCATAAAACATCAGAATAATAAAACTCTGTATAAGCAGATTGCCATAAAAGGAAATTTGAAATTCTCTGTTCTCCGCTTGGTCTTACCATTAAATCAGGGTCAGGAAGACCATAAGTATATAAATGGTCAGAAACCATCTTTTCATCTATATCGTCAATTTCAATTTCTCCGTTTTTTACCTTAAGAGCAATATCTTTAACAGATTTAATAATTTCATCACGGCTTCCGTAGTTAATTGCAAAATTAAAGGTAAACCCTGTATGAGCAAACTGAGAAGAATATTCTTCAATCTCTTTCATACTTTTTTTAATATCATCGCTAAGAGGTGTTTTATCTCCTATAAAACGCACTACACAGTCCCTGTTACCCATAAGCGCTCTGTAATCTTTTAACTTTTCTTTAAAGAGTTTAAACAAAGCGTCTACCTCAGGTTTAGGCCTCTTCCAGTTTTCAGTAGAAAATGCGTACAAAGTAAGCACCTTAATTCCGTTATCATAGCAGTAATGAGCAATGTTTCTTACATTGTCTGCCCCTTTATAATGCCCTGCAGTTCTTGGCAGACCTCTCTTCTTTGCCCATCTGCCGTTACCGTCCATTATAATAGCGATATGTTTTGGAAGATTGTCTTTATCAAGTTTACTAAAAACCATAAATACACCTCATAAAAATACACATAATAATCTAAGATTAGTATAGCACATAAGTCCCCTCTAATTCAATAGAAACATATGAAAAACAATAAAACATTTTATATTTTTTTGACAAGGGTTTTATTATATGTTATTATTTTATCGGTGATGAAAATGAAGGATGTAATTTTAGTTACAGGCGCAACAAGAGGAATAGGAAGAGCAATAAGCGAACTGTTCTTAGATAAAGGCCATACAGTTGTCGGAATTTACTTAAAAAGCGACGATGAGGCATTAAAATTAAAAGAAAAATATATAAATTTTATTCCTAAAAAAGCGGATATATCAAACTCTTTGGATGTTAAAAAAGCAGTAGGCGAAGTGATTAGTGAATTCGGGGAAATTAACTGTTTAATTAACAATGCGGGAATTTCTGAAACTAATTTTTTGCAAAATGATGATGAAGAAAGTTTTAACCGAATATTTAATACAAATATAAAGGGTACTTTTCTTGTAACCAAAGAAGTTCTTTCGTCTATGATAAATAATAAAAAAGGTAAAATTATAAATATCTCATCAATGTGGGGAATAACAGGCGGAGCAATGGAGGTTTTATACTCTTCTTCAAAAGCCGCAGTTATCGGCTTTACCAAAGCACTTGCAAAAGAAGTGGCTCTTTCAAACATCAATGTAAACTGTATTGCTCCAGGAGTTATAAAAACAGATATGCTAAATAATTTAGACGAGGATACTTTGGAAAGTTTAAAAGAAGAAACCCCACTGAGTAGGCTTGGAGAACCTATGGATATTGCAAAAGTATGCTACTTTTTATATTCTGATAGTTCTGATTTTATTACAGGGCAGGTAATAAGTGTAGATGGCGGAGTTGTAATTTAATTAAAAAAACCGTAGCAAATAATTTAAAATGTTTGCTACGGTTTTTTTATACAATTATTTATTTTTTAATTCTTTGTTTTTTGCCTTTGCTCTTAAATCACTGTTTAAAATCTTTTTCCTTAATCTTATATTTAAAGGAGTGATTTCAACAAGTTCGTCATCTGCGATAAATTCAAGGCACTGCTCTAAACTAAGTTCATCATGAGGAGTAAGCCTTAAGGCGTCATCCGACCCTGATGCACGGGTATTGGTAAGTTGCTTTTTCTTACATACATTAAGAACTATGTCTTCTGCCTTTGCATTTTCTCCAACTACCATTCCTTCGTACACTTTAACACCTGCGCCGATGAAAAGTCTTCCTCTGCCTTGTGCGTTATAAAGACCGTAAGTAATACTTTCTCCGTCTTCCCAGGCGATAATTGAGCCTCTTTGTCTTCCCTGAATTTCTCCCCTGTGTGCTTCATAGCCTATAAGAATTGAGTTCATAACACCATTACCCTTTGTATCGGTTAAAAATTCGTTTCTGTAACCGATAAGACCACGGGACGGAATTTTAAATTCTATTCTTGTGTAACCGCTGGTATTGGTGTGCATATTTATCATTTCGCCCTTACGGGAGCCTAACTTTTCAATAACACTTCCCACAAACTCTTCAGGTACATCAACTATAAGGTGTTCAATAGGTTCGCATAAAACGCCCTTTTTCTCTTTCATTATGATAACCGGTTTTGAAACCTGAAATTCAAAACCCTCTCTTCTCATTGTTTCAATTAAAATTGAAAGATGCAGTTCCCCTCTTCCTGAAACCTTGAAAGAATCTGCGCTGTCAGTTTCTTCCACCCTTAATGAAACATTGGTTTCTATTTCTTTAAACAGTCTGTCTCTTAAATGACGGGAGGTAACATAAGTTCCCTCTCTTCCTGCAAAAGGACTGTTGTTAACAATAAAGTTCATAGAAATAGTAGGCTCGTCAACCTCTATAACAGGCAGTGGGTCAATTTTATTTAGCGAACATAAAGTTTCGCCTATATTAAAATCTCCAAGCCCTGCAATACAGATGATTTCTCCTGCTTCTACTGTATCTCTTTCAACTTTTTTAAGCCCTGAGTAAGTGTATAGTCTTCCTGCTTTAGAGTTTTTAGTTGTTCCGTCTTTTTTGCAGATTGCAATCTGGTCGTTAGTGGATATTCTCCCCCTTTTAATTTTACCAACTGCAATTTTTCCGACATATTCGTCATAGTCAATATTTGATACAAGCATCTGAAACTCGTCATCACTTTTTCCGCAAGGTGCAGGAACATAATCAATAATAGTATCAAAAAGAGGTTTTAAATTGTCATTTTCGATTTCAAAATCAAAGGTTGCAAACCCTTCTCTTGAAGATGCGTAAATAACAGGGAATTCAAGTTGGTCATCCGATGCATCAAGGTCAATGAATAAATCAATTATTTCATCTATAACCTCATTCGGTCTTGCATCTTTTTTATCTATTTTATTAACAACAACAATCGGTTTTAAATCAAGTTCCAATGCTTTTTTTAGAACAAAACGTGTCTGTGGCATTGCACCTTCAAAAGCATCAACCAAAAGCACTACGCCTTCAACCATACCTAAAACTCGTTCCACTTCTCCGCCAAAGTCTGCATGGCCAGGAGTGTCAACTATATTGATTTTATAATCTTTATACATAACCGAAGTGTTCTTGGAAAGGATAGTTATCCCTCTTTCACGCTCTAAGTCGTTAGAGTCCATAACCCTTTCTTCCACCTGTTCGTTAACCCTGAATGTACCGCTTTGTTTAAGCATTTCGTCAACAAGGGTGGTCTTACCATGGTCAACATGGGCAATAATTGCTATATTCCTTAATTTTAATTCACTCATTTAAATCCTCTTTCTTAAAATTATCCTGTGTTTTAATTAAACACAGGATAATCTATAAAAGTTTTTAATTATTCTTCTGTTTCAGAAACTTCTTCTTTTACTTCTTCTGCTAAAAGTTCTCTGATGCTTAGGCTGATTTTCTTTGTTTCTAAATCGATTTCAATAATCTTAGCCTGAACTTCATCCCCAACTGTTAAAACATCAGCAGGTTTATCAATTCTCTTATTTGAAATCTGAGAAATGTGAATTAAACCGTCAACAAAAGGAATGATTTGAGCAAAAGCACCGAAAGGAACAAGACGAACGATTTTACAATCAACTACATCGCCAACTTTGTATTCGTTTTCGATTTTAACCCAAGGGTTATCTTCTGCTTTTTTAAAGCCTAATGAAATCTTTTTCTTTTCAGCATCGATTTCTTTAATAAATACTGTAATTTTATCTCCAACTTTAACAACTTCAGACGGATGTTTAATTCTTCCCCAAGATAATTCAGAAATGTGAACTAAACCGTCAACTCCGCCTAAATCAACAAATGCACCGAAGTTTGTAAGAGATTTAACTATACCTTCATAAACTTTACCTTCAGCTACATTCTGCCAGAAAGCTTCCTGAAGTTCTTTCTTTTCTTCGTCAATAACAGCCTTGATTGAACCGACTGCTCTTCTTTTTCTTTCATCAAAATCAATGATTTTAAGTGAAACTTCTGTATTTAAAAGTAGGTTTTTATCGTCGCTCATTTTTTCTGTAGCAAGTGAATTAGGAACAAAGATTTTACAAGCGTTAACAATAACGGATACACCGCCTTTATTAACATCTACAACTTTTCCTTTAAGAATTTCTTTGCTTTCAAATGCAGCTTTTAAGATTTCGGAATTTTTCTGAGAATCAACTCTTTTTTTAGATAAAAGAACTGTTCCTTCAACATCATTCTTCTTAATAACCATGGCTTCAATTTCATCGCCAACTTTAAAATGTTCTTCAGGCTTAAACTGAGAATCATCTGATAAGTTATCAAGTGAAATAACTCCTACTCCTTTATATCCAGGAATGTTAACATTAACTTCGTTTGAAGACACTCTGTCAACTGTTCCTTTAACGATTTGACCACTATGTAGTGATGAATTAAGATAATTTTCAAGCATATCAGCAAAATTTTCTTCGCCAACTGCCATTACTTTTTCTTCTGACATAATATTCAGAACCTCCCTTATTATATACGCAGGAGTTGATGCTCCCGCAGTAATTGCGATTTTTTTGTTATTTAAAAGACTTAAATTAAGCTGACCTGCATTTTCTATCATATAAGTACTATCAAGAATGTCTTTACAGCGATGATAAAGTTCATTAGTGTTGGAACTGTTCTTACCGCCGATAACAATCATAGCCTCTGACTCTTTTGCAAGGGCTATTGCTTCTGTCTGCCTTTCATACGTCGCATTACATATTGTATCAAAAACTTCTATGTTTTTACAAGTGTTTTTTAAAAATTTAACATAATTGTAAAATTTCTCTTTATTTATTGTTGTCTGCGCAACTACACATAATGAATCAGATTCACTAAAAAACTTTTCAATTTCTTTAGGTTCTTCTTCATATATTATTATCGCGCTGTCGTTGCACCAACCGTTTATACCAACTACTTCAGGATGATTTTTCTTGCCCACTACAACTATTTTTTTGCCTTCATTATAATTCTTATTAACTATATTATGAATTTTTTTAACAAACGGACAGGTTAAATCTACATATTCTATTTCATTTTCTTCTAAAAATTTATATACACTTTCGCCTACTCCGTGAGCACGGATAATAACGAGTGAATCTTTTTTTATCTTCCGTAAGTCTTCCTTAACGGTTACACCCTGATTATAAAGATCATTTATAACCTGCTCATTATGAATAACAGGACCGTAAGTAACTATTTTTTTATTCTTCTCTTTTGCCAGTTTATATGTTTCTTCAACTGCCCTTTTTACCCCAAAGCAAAAACCGGCAGTTTTAGCAACTTTTATCTCCAAAAAATCACCACCAAAAGTTATTTTCTAAGTTCCACTTTTTTATTATGCACTCTAACTTAAAATTATATCAAAAAATATTTATATACATTGTATCACTAAACTTGTCTTATTTCAATTATTAAATGCTAAATATTTACTAAAATATTCCAGTTTTATTAAATATTTTTTAAAAATTTAAAACCCCTTAACACATTCAGCGTGTTTAAGGGGTTAAAATTTTATTGTGAATTAACACAACAAGGTTCTCCGAAAAACTCGAACTTTTAGTTCGATAGTTTTTCGTGAGGTTCTTATTATAAGACTAAAATATTTATTATTTAAAATATCTGTTTAAAAGTCCTTCTAAGCCTTTTCCGTGGCGAGCTTCGTCTCTTGCCATTTCGTGAACTGTGTCATGAATTGCGTCAAGACCGTTTTTCTTAGCACATGATGCAAGGTCAAATTTACCCTGAGTTGCACCGTATTCACAGTCTACTCTCCATTTAAGATTATCTTTTGTTGTCGCTTTCATATTAGGCTCTAAATCTTCGCCTAAAAGTTCAGCAAATTTTGCAGCGTGTTCTGCTTCTTCATATGCTGCTTTTTCCCAGTAAAGCCCAACTTCAGGATAACCCTCTCTGTGAGCAATTCTTGCCATACATAGATACATACCAACTTCTGCACATTCACCATTAAAGTTAGCCATTAACTGTTCAAAGATATATTTTTTATCTTCTTCTGAAATGTCAGGATTGTTTTTAACTGTTTTTGCATATACTCCGTATTCATGCTCTGCTGCTAATGCTGCACCTTCAACCATTTCGTTAAATTTTGATGCAGGAACTTTACATACAGGACATTTTTCAGGTGGTTCATTACCCTCGTGAACATATCCGCAAACTGAACATACAAATTTTTTCATAACTTATAACCTCACTTATATAAAATTAAAATTCATATCTTATCGATAATGATTATCGTTATTACTATTATAGCATATATTTTTACTTTGTCAATAGTTTATTTAAAAAAATATTTTAAAATTACAGAAACCGTGAAACTAAAAACATTTCACGGTTTCTTTTTATCTTATTCTTCTATGTCTATAACATGAACTGTTGTTTCATCAACTTTATAACTGACTTCATATTCACCATATGTAAGATAAAATACTTTATCATTTTCTTTCTCATAAGCAGGTCGAGGGTCATAAGAAAGAATTTTTATAAGTGAGTCGCACATTTTCCTAGGAAGTTTTGCTGCGCATGAAGGAGGCATATTAACCTCAAGTTCTTTTTCTTCCCCAAACTCATCATAACTTCCGTATGCACCTTCAACGCTGTCAACAGCCGGAAGATATGGTTTTATATCATAAATCGGGGTATTATCCACCAAATCAAGACCCTGAATATAAATAACAGGCCCGTCAGTAGTATATAATGAAATTTTTAAAACCTTAACTACGCCTATACCAATAGGGTTTGGCCTGAATGGAGAACGGGTTGCAAATACTCCTATTCTTCTGTTACCTCCAAGAATAGGAGGCTTAACAGTCGCCTTCCATTTATATTTGTGCTTATGTTTACCGTGTCTGATTTGTGCGCCTTCAGAGAATTTCCAAACCAGCCAGATATGGGAAAAAAGGTCTAACCCTCTTAATGCTCGATACACTCGAAAATCAGGCTCAAATATAATTTTACCGACAACTTCATCAGCGTGGCCACCTTGCTTTGGTACTGCGAATTTTGATTTAAAGTCCGTTTTTATATGACCTATTATTCTCATAAATTCATTACCTTTCACTAAGTTCTTGAACTATTTTTGTTAATACTAAAGCCATTTATTTCATTGTATCAAAAGTGCATTAATTTGTCAATAAAACAATTTAAAGTTCCCTTTTACCTTTTGGACTGATTTAAGATATAAAAAACCTCCCTTCGTCAAAGTAACGAAGGGAGGTATATTCACGGGCCACAACTGCTCGTTAAATTGGAATTGGTCAAATTGAAATTATTGTTTCCACAAACTGGTTTGCCTTTTCTGTATGAATACCGTGCCCACAATCAAATTGCTTGATTTTCATATTTTCAATCAAGGCATTGACTCTCTGCAAATCTTCATCAGACAATGCGCCTT
>JAFZHY010000013.1 GCA_017554615.1 Clostridia bacterium | reverse complement strand
TGGTGCTCTAACCAACTGAGCTATACCCACCATATAAAGTGGCGCGCCTGAAGAGATTCGAACTCCTGGCCTACTGCTTAGAAGGCAGTTGCTCTATCCAACTGAGCTACAGGCGCACAATGTGGAGCGGGTGATGGGAATCGAACCCACGCAATCAGCTTGGAAGGCTGAGATTCTACCATTGAACTACACCCGCATAACGAGGCACACAATAAAATCGACTACATAATAATATCAACTTTCGACGCGTTTGTCAATACTTTTTTTAAAAAAAATTGAAAATTATTAAAATTTTACTTTTATACATTAGTCTTTCCCTGTCTTTTATAAATATTCATAAAAAAATATATAATTTTTAAAATAGGATATTGAAATTTATCTTATGTTATTGTATAATGAGTATAAATAAATATTCGGGAGGAATAATTATGATTAATGTTCTTATTGGCCCAAAAGGCACAGGTAAAACAAAAGTGTTTATCGACATCGTTAACAAAGCGCTTGACACTGAAAAGGGCAACGTTGTTTGCGTTACTAAAGGGGATAGACATACTTTTGATATTTCTTCAAAAGTCAGAATGGTTAAAACTGATGATTTTAATATCAAGACTAAAGAAGAATTTTATGGTTTTATCGGTGGTATGATTTCTCAGAACTATGATATTACACATATATTTATAGACAGTGTTACTAAAATTACTGATATTACAGTATCAGAATTTGATGCTCTTATTCCTTCATTGGAAAAACTTGCTGCTGATTTTAATGTTGATTTTACAATATCAATCAGTGCTCCAAAAGAAGAAGCCGGTGCAAATATCGGAAAATACTTAGTAAATATATAATAATTTCGAAAGGGGCAGTCAGATGCCCCTTTTTATATTAAAAAGGATAAAAGGAAAGAAAATGGAATTTAACCCAGAATTATTATCCCCGGCAGGTTCATTAAAAGTTTTGAAAGCGGCAGCTAATGTAGGAGCTGACGCTGTTTATTTTGGTTTCAATTCTTTTAATGCAAGATATGGCGCCAAGAACTTTAGTTTATCTGATGCAGAAGCAGGGCTTTCATATCTTCATAACAGAGGAAAAAAGGGATATATAACACTTAATACCCTTATAAAAGACAGTGAAATAAAAGATTTTATCGTAGAGATTGAGAATGCAGTTAAAATCGGTGCTGACGGTGTAATAGTTCAGGATATAGGAGCGATTTCTCTTATAAAAGATGTTGCGCCAAACCTTGAAATTCACGGTTCAACCCAGATGACTGTCCACAATTTAGAAGGGGTAAATTTTTTATATAATAACGGTATTAAAAGAATAGTTTTATCAAGAGAATTATCTTTAGACGAAATAAAACATATTAAGAAGAATACCGACTGTGAAATCGAAATATTTATTCACGGTGCTCTTTGCGTATGTTATTCAGGGCAATGCTATATGAGTTCTTTTATAGGGGACAGAAGCGGAAACAGGGGCAAGTGTGCCCAACCTTGCCGATTAAATTATGAATTTATGGGCAAAAAGGGAACTCTTCTTTCAATAAAAGATTTAAATTCCATAAATTATATTGACACTTTTTTGAAACTAAAAATTGACTCGCTGAAAATAGAGGGAAGACTTAAGAATGAATACTATGTTGCAGTAGTCGTTGACGGATACCGTCGTCTTTTAGACGGAGAAAAACTTTCAAAGGAAGATATTGATTTAATGAATAATATTTTCTATCGCGGCGGTTATACTGATTATTTTAACGACTATAAAAATAAAAAAATGTTCTGTTATAATAAAAATGAAAACCCGTATTCTCATTATGAAACAAAAGCAGAAGAAAAATTTAAGGATATTATAAATAAAAATATAAGCGACAATCAGGCAAAAATTCCTCTTAATATGGAAATTAGCCTATATAAAAATGCATATCCAACCCTTTACGGTTATGCTATGGGTAAAGAAGCATATGTTGTTGGCGAAGAAATTTTAGGCGAGGCAAAAAATGCTCCTGCAACATATGAAAAGGTTAAAGAATCTTTAGTAAAACTAAATGACACTCCTTTTTATCTTAATGATTTAAAAGGGGATATAGAAGACGGGGTGTTTATTCCTTTAAAGTCTGTTAATGAACTAAGAAGAAATCTATGCGAAAAATTGATGGAAAAAGAAGATAAGGTTATAAACACTGTTCAAATTGAAAATAAAAAAAGACAGGAAAGAAATCTTAAATTTATAGTAAAAGCAAATCTTCAAAGCCAACTTACCTGGGCAGATTCAAAAGAAGAGATAGAATTTGTTTTTGCAAATTATAATCTTCTTCTTAAAAACAAAGATTTTATAGACAAAGAAAAAATGGTTATTACCCTGCCTAAAATCATATCCGAAAACGAGATGGATAAGGTTAAATCAAGGCTTAAAAAATTAAAGGAAGCAGGGTTTAAATACGGACTTGTAAGCAATATATCCCATTTTGAACTTTTAAAAGAATTTAAACTTATCACAGATATTTATCTTAACATTACAAATTCATATTCCAAAGACTTTTTAGTTAAAAACAATGTATTTATGGTAGGCGCATCAAGTGAAATAACTTTAAAGGACATATCTTACTTTATGCCTGATATGCCTGTTTTTGCTATGGGGTACGGATATATAGAATCAATGACTTTAAGAAATTGTATAAAAAGAAGCGTTCTTAACGAATGTGTTAAAGGGCCTCAGACCTTGGTCGACAGAAAGGGAGAAAAGTTTATAATAGACTGCAGAGAGGACTGCAGAAATGTTATCTTAAACCCTTATCCTATTGTTATGAGTGATAAAATGAATGATTTAAAAATGAGTGGAATTGACTATGTTCTTCTTTCTTTTTACTCGGAAAATATGAAAAGATGCGAAGAAGTTTTAAATATGTATAAATCTAATGATAACTTATTTGAAAAGTTTACAAGAGGCCATTTTTACAGGGGTGCTCTATAAAGTAATAAAACTTAGCAATAATTGTAATAATTTTATTGAAATAAATTCATCCTTCGGTTATAATAAAATAAGTATAGAAAAAAATGGGTTTAAAATACATAGCATTTTTTGTTATAACTACATTTAATGATGATTTTTCTAAAATATTTAAAGTTTCGAAAGGAGAGTTTAATATGGCTTTTTTAAGTAAAGATATAGGTATCGATTTAGGAACTGCCAATACTCTTATTTATGTTAAAGGAAAAGGAATTGTATTAAGAGAGCCTTCCGTTGTTGCTGTTGCAAGGTATTCCAAAGAAGTACATGCAGTAGGTTATGATGCAAAGGAAATGGTAGGTAAAACTCCTGATAATATAATTGCTATAAAACCTCTTAAAGACGGGGTTATTTCTGATTATAAAATGACCTATGAAATGATAAAAAGATTTTTACAAAAAGTTTTAAAATCAGGTGCTTTCACTAAACCTCGTGTGGTTGCCTGTGTTCCGTCAGGTGTTACAGAAGTTGAAAGAAGAGCAGTTGAAGAGGCTGTTATTCAGTCAGGGGCTAAAGAAGTATATATTGTAGAAGAATCTATGGCTGCTGCTATTGGTGCAGGTTTAACTGTTGCCGAGCCTTTAGGAAATATGGTTCTTGATATAGGCGGAGGTACAAGTGAAGCGGCTGTTATTTCTTTAGGATCTATCGTTACTGCAAAAACTGTAAGAGTTGCAGGTAACGCATTTGACGAAGCGATAGCAAGTTATATAAAGAAAAAGCATAATCTTTTAATCGGTGAGAGAACTGCCGAAGAAATAAAAATTGCAATAGGCTCTGTTTATAAACTTTCAGATGACGAGCCTACTATGGATGTAAGAGGTAGAGATAACCTAAGCGGTCTTCCAAGAAACATTACAGTTACAAGTGCTGAAATAAGAGAAGCACTTTTCGAATGTGCAGAAACTTTAGTGGATACTGTTAAGGTAACTTTAGAAAACACTCCTCCTGAACTTTCTGCAGATATTGTTACTCAGGGTATTACTTTAACAGGCGGCGGAGCTTTCTTAAAAGGGCTTGACAGACTGCTTTCTGAAAGAACTTTATTACCTGTTAAAATTGCTGAAGACCCTCTTGACTGTGTTGCGAAAGGTACAGGTATGGTGCTTGATACTCTTGAAACATTAAGACTTGTTCACAATGATAAACGCCCAAGAAACAGATGGTAATAAATTTTTGTATTAAAAAATGTACTTACAGGCAAAAAAGTATATATGGAGTGAAGTAAATTGATTTTTAAAAATAAAAAATATTTAATTGTTCTTAGTATACTTATAGTGTCTATTGTTGTTGTATATTTTAGTGCGCTTGACAGAGAAAATACTGATACTTACGATAACATTGTGGGCTATGTTGTTGCGCCTGTAAGTAAGGTTTTTACATCTTTGTCCAATTCTTTTAACGACTTTTTTGAGTATTTTAAAGACAAAAAGGAACTTGTAAGAGTAAATCAAAAATTAGAAATTAAACTTACAGAACTTGAACATAAAAATTCCAAGTTAGAGTCTTTAGAGATAGAAAACGAAAGGTTAAGGTCTTTGCTTAATTTTAAAGATAAAAACCCAGAACTTAACCTCACTGCCTGTAAAGTTATTTCCAAAGACAGTTCAAATTATTATTCAACCTTTCTTATAGATAAAGGGGAAAACCACGGAATACGTACTTTTATGCCCGTTGTAGGTTCTAAGGGAGTAGTGGGCTATGTGGTGCAGACAGGTGCAACCTTTTCAAAAGTGCAGACCGTTATTGAAGGCGGAAGTTCTTTAGGCTGTATTATTACACGCACAGGCGATATTGCAGTTTGTGAGGGGGATACCAACCTTTTAAAAGACGGGCTTATGACTATGACATATGTGTCAAAGGATATGAGCATAGTTGAAGGGGATATTATAGAAACCTCAGGTCTTGGGGAAATATATCCTGCAGGGCTTGTTATAGGCAGGGTTAAAGAACTTAAAAACGAAAGTATAACCAAAAATCAATATGCAGTTATTAAGCCGGCAGAAGATTTTGACTATATAAGAGAAGTTTTTGTTGTTACAAATCATAATAAAACAAGGTGAGATTATGAATTCATACGGTGCTAAGTATAACTTTATAAAAATACTTGCCTTTACTTTGATTTTCTTTTTAAATCAGACATTGGCCAACAAGGCAGAAATATTAAATGTTGCCCCAAACCTTATGTTTGTGGTTGTGTTATGTGCATCTTTGATTGAGAATAGTTTGTCAAACATTTACTATGCTTTGGGTTTTGGCTTATTGTTTGATTTTTTTAATGGCAAAATTATGGGAGTACATGTTATTTTATTTTTACTCCTTTCATATATTCTTTCCGAAATTTATCATACCTATTTTGAAAATATGATTTCGGTTAAAACTCTGCTTGCAGTTTTAGGCTGTTTTTTATACAGTCTTCTTTTTGCAGTTTTCTTCGGCTTAAGGGGAGCAGGGTTTATAAGTGTGTTAATAAGAATTTCTTTAATAGAATTTATCTATAATGCACTTCTTTCGATAGCAGTAATATTTATTTATACAAAAATAATAAACATAAGAAAATCTGCTTGGAGGGTAAGATAGTGAAGGGCGACAGTGTTAAAAACAGATTTATCGTTTTATACTGTATTTTAGGTGTAATTGCTTTTTTAGTAATTGCACAACTTTTTATGCTTCAGGTTATAGACGGGCATAATTACAGGGAAATCACAGAGTCCCGTCTTACAAAAACAATTCCGCAGAAAGCGCCAAGGGGAGAGATACTTGACAGATACGGTCGCCCCCTTGTTACCAACCGTGTCGGATATTCCATATCCATTTCAAAAACAGACTTGGATGATAGGGAACTTAACGATTTAATTTTAAAACTTATAAGAATCTTTGAAGAAGATAATGTGGAATACATTGACGGACTTAAAATAACAAAAGAATATCCTTATGAGTTTACTTATGATGAAATAAAAAGCGAGGAAGATTTTAAAGACTCTAAGGGGCTTAATAAAAAGTTATCTGCAAATGATACATTGTTTAACCTTTATCTTCGTTACGAAATAGACTTATCTTTAAGTGCTAAAGATAAAAGAAATATTGCAGGGGTAAGAAGCGAAATGGAATCAAGGCTTTTTTCCTCGAATAACCCGTATACCTTTGCAAATGATGTGAGTATGGATATTGTAACTAAAATCAAAGAATCTACTCACTCGCTAAAAGGTGTTGCAGTTATTACAGAATATTTAAGATATTATAATGAGCCTGGAATTGCTTCCCATATTCTTGGAAGAGTAGGGCAGATTTATAAAGAAGAGTATGATGTTTTAAAAGACAAAGGATATAATATGAATGACCTTATAGGTAAGGACGGAATAGAAAAATACTGCGAGTCCATACTTAAAGGCACGGAGGGTATTGTAAGCGTTGAGGAAGAAGAAGACGGAAGAGTTATATCATCTTTATCAACTGTAAGCGCTGTACCTGGTAATGATGTTATTTTAACTATTGATTTAGAGTTGCAAAAAACTGCAGAAGAAGCATTAAGAAATATCATTTATTCTATAAATGCAAATTCACAGTATGCTGTAAATAATGAGGGATGGGATGCAGACAGTGGCGCTGTTGTTGTTTTAGATGTTCATTCGGGAGAAATTTTAGCACTTGCATCATATCCGACATATGATTTATCTTTATTTAATAAAGATTATGAAACAAACTATAAAAATCCTGCCAAACCGTTCTGGAACAGAGCAATAGCAGGAACATACGAGCCAGGCTCAACATTTAAAATGGCAACTGCTCTTGCAGGGCTTACATCAGGTGTTATAAATGAAAACACTATTATAAACTGTACAGGCGTATATACTCATTATGCGCCAAGTTATGCTCCTAAATGCTGGAAACTTGACGGGCACGGAGAGTTGGATGTAAAAGGTGCTATTGAAAATTCCTGTAATGTATTCTTCTATGAAACAGGAAGATTAGCAGGTATTGACCGACTTAACACCGTAACAAGACAGTTAGGTTTTGGCGAAAAAACAGGAATAGAACTTCCGGAAGAGGAAAAGGGAATAGTTGCAGGGCCTAAATATGTTCAGAGTATCGGCGAACAGTGGTGGCCTGGGGATACTATTCAGGCGGCAATAGGACAGTCTAAAAATCTGTTCACACCTATTCAGATGGCAAACTATATCGCCACTTTGTCAAACGGAGGTACAAGGTATAAAACACATCTTGTAAAAAAAGTAAAAGAATATTCCACATCGGATATTATAACCGAATATCATCCTGTTGTTGAAGATAAAATTGAAATTGACCCGACTCATCACAGACTGATTATGCAGGGTATGCGTTCGGTTACGGAAGCAGGTACAGCATCTTCAGTTTTTGGCGATTTTGAAATTTCAGTAGGCGGAAAAACAGGAACTGCCGAAGTTCCGAATGGGTCTAATAACGGTGTGTTTGTTGCTTTTGCTCCGTATGAAAATCCACAGATAGCCATTTCTGTTATAGTTGAACACGGCTCCCACGGAAACTCTATTGCGCCTGTTGCAAAAGAGATTATTGCAAAACATTTTACAGACGATATTTTAGAATACACCGAGGGTAAAAACCCAATGCAAATAACAAGATAAATTTAACTAATTATTGATTTTATAAATTATTTGTGATAAAATACAAAACTGGAAGAGGGGGTTTTATAAATTGGCTAAGACAATTGTTGTAACTTCCGGAAAAGGCGGAGTTGGTAAAACCGTTGGCGTATCAAATATTGCAGTTGCACTAGCTAACCTTGGCAAGAGGGTTCTTATGGCAGATATAGACATCGGCCTTAGAAATCTTGACCTTGCTATGGGGCTTCATGATGTAATTGTTTATGATATTATAGATGTTATCGAGGGGAAATGCTCATTAGAAAAAGCCATTTTTAAGTTTGAAAAGTACGGGCATCTTCATCTTTTACCCGCAGCTCAGTCTACCGATAAAGATTTTTTAAATCCTGATAGTTTTAAAGAAGTTTTTAATAAGGCGCAAAAAGACTATGATTATATAATTCTTGATTGCCCTGCAGGGATAGAAAAGGGCTTTAAATCGGCAGTTGCCGCAGCAGACCTTGCGATAGTTGCCCTTACTCCTGAGATGGCTTCCGTAAGAGATGCCGACAAGGTTATAACCCTGCTTGAAATGGCAAACAAAGGAGAAATTTATCTTCTTATAAACCGTGTAAGAGAAGATATGATAAGAAGAGGGGATATGCTCTCTATTGATGAGATTACTGATATTTTAGGCGTATCGCCTATCGGTATTATTGAAGAAGACGAAATAGTTATAAAAAGCCAGAGAAGAAATACCCTTGCAGTTTTGGAATCTTCCTCTAAGGCAGGTAAACAGTTTTTAGATGTTGCAAAAAGAATTACAGGGGAAAATATCCCTATTACCCAGATAAAAGGTAAAAGAGGGCTGTTTAGAAGAATTTTTGGTTTATAGATTACATATTAAGACATTTTAAGGAGGAGCTTATGAATATTGCACTTATTGCACACGATATGAAAAAAGAACTTATGGTTCAGTTTTGTATAGCATATAAACCTATACTAAAAAATCATAATTTGTTTGCTACGGGAACAACAGGCGGTTTAGTATCTGATGCTACATCTTTAAGAGTTCACAGATTTTTGTCAGGCCCTCAGGGGGGCGACCAGCAGATAGGTGCAAGAATTGCATATAATGAAATAGACCTTGTGCTGTTTTTCAGAGACCCTCTTACTGCTCAGCCTCACGAGCCTGATGTTAACGCATTATTCAGATTGTGCGATGTACATAATATTCCTTTGGCAACTAATGTTGCTACTGCAGAAGTTCTTATCAAAGGTTTGGAAAGAGGGGACCTTGACTGGAGAAATATTGTTAACCCTAAGAATAATTAAAATCGGGGGATAAAAACTATCCCCCTTAAAATATGCGGCAGTGCTGGAATCGGCAGACAGGCACGTTTGAGGGGCGTGTGTCTTTGACGTATGGGTTCAAGTCCCATTTGCCGCACCAGAAGAAACGACTTGCCACGCCAAGTCGTTTTTTCATCATTATAAATTATTGCTAAAGTTATAATATAAATACTACCGAAAGGAGAGAGTATATGAAAAAATGTAAAAAGTGTGGATGTGAAAATCCAAACAGTGTTACTGTTTGCGAAAATTGTTATAGTATTTTAGATAATGAGAAAAGCCAGGAAACAAGCGAAAAGTTTTTTAAAAAACTTGAAAGAAAAGAAAAAATAATAAATATTATAAACTACTTTTTACTGGTACTTTATTTTATAATTGTTACTCCTCTTTTCTTTATTTCGGCAAAAGCGATGGGCAGTTTTGGAGCAGGGCTTTTATTTTTCTTTTTACTTCTTGTTTTAATACCACTTACGTTTTATGCCTCTTTCTTTCATCCTGATTTCCTTTTTGAAATTACATATATGAATGTGATATCAAATATTTCCGATGCCCAGCCATCTGACTGGTATTATACTACAACTACCTGGTCGTCATATCTTATTTTAGGATTGGGAATATTTATGATTGTAAGGATATATTTAAGTGTAACTTAAATTTTAGTTATGATAATTTTAAAAAAACGGGGAAGAATAAAGATACTTATATATAAAGGCGGAGATAAAAATGTTTGACCTAAATAAAGTTAAAGACGAATGTGTTAAATGGATAAGAGATTTTTTTGAAGAAAACGGTAAAGGATGTAATGCTGTTATAGGTATTTCAGGCGGGAAGGACAGTTCTGTTGCTGCTGCTTTATGCGTAGAAGCGCTGGGTAAAGACAGAGTAATTGGAGTTCTTATGCCTAAAGGGGAGCAGCACGATATTGATATGGCATATATGCTTGTTAACCATCTTGGAATTAAACATTATGTTGTAAATATAAAAGATACGGTTGATGCTATACTTGATAATATGCCTGATGACCTTAAAATAAGTGAGCAGACAAAGATAAACATCCCACCAAGAGTAAGAATGACAACTCTTTATGCAATATCCCAGAGTTTAAACGGAAGAGTATGTAACACCTGTAACTTATCGGAAGACTGGGTGGGATATTCTACAAGGTACGGAGATGCAGCGGGAGATTTTTCGCCTATGTCTAACCTAACAGTAAATGAAGTTAAACAAATCGGTTACATTTTAGGTCTTCCAAAGGAATTGGTTGAAAAAACACCGATAGACGGTCTGTGCGGTAAAACTGATGAAGAAAATTTAGGGTTTACTTATAATGAACTTGACAGATATATAAGAGAAGGCATAATTGAAGATGAAGATAAAAAAGCGCTTATAGATAAAAAACATAAGATGAATTTATTTAAACTTGAACTTATGCCAAGTTTTAAACCGACAATTTAAGACTTTTTTAAACAATGGGGAATTATTATGGTGGTTATGATTATTGCTTTTATCTTAGCGGCGATAACTGTGTTTTTTGTGCCGATAGATAAAAGTTACATAGGGTATTTTGATTTTAAAACACTTGCTTGTCTGTTTTCAGTTCTTGCTGTTGTTTGTGCATTAAGGAGTATTAAGTTTTTTTACATCTTAGCAAGAAAGGTTATAAGAACTTTTAAGAATTTAAGAATATGTATTCTTGCTCTTATTTACATAACTTTTATCGGCTCAATGCTTATAGCAAACGATATGGCACTCCTTACTTTTTTGCCCCTTGGTTTTTTTGTGCTTAAAGCAACAGATAACGAAAACTATATGGCATTTACTTTTATAATGCAAAATATTGCTGCCAATTTAGGAGGAATGTTAACTCCGTTTGGCAACCCCCAGAATTTATATCTTTACACAAAGTTTGAAATTCCCACATTGGAATTTATGGGTATAATGTTAGTTCCCTTTATTATTTCAATACTTCTTATAACCCTTTTGTGCCTTGCTACAGTAAAAAGTATTCCTTTAGAGTTAAAGGGAAAAGATGTTAAAATTGATAAGAAAAAGTGTGCAATTTATCTTATTCTTTTTATTTTATCAATAGTTATGGTATTCAGGGTTATTCCGTATTACATAGGTCTTTTGATAATTTTAATTTCTCTTCTTATTATAGATAAAGAAACGTTAAAAGCAGTTGATTATCCACTGCTGTTTACCTTTGTATTTTTCTTTATATTTGCAGGGAATATGGCAAGAATTGATATAGTTAGAGAATTTTTTAATTATCTTTTAAATAAAAGTACACTGGTATTTAGCGTCTTGTCCTGTCAGTTTATAAGCAATGTTCCGTCTGCTATATTACTTTCTCAGTTTACCGATAATTACAGGGAACTTTTATTAGGCGTAAATATAGGCGGTGCAGGAACACTTATTGCATCTTTGGCAAGTCTTATAACTTTCAGGGAATATACTGCGCATAACCCGAAAGGCACACTTTCATATCTTATAAAATTTACACTTTACAATTTCTTGTTTGTTATAATATTAACTTCTGTAATGTGGTTTTTAGTATAAATAGGGAGGATAAATAAATGACATCAAATGAAAGAAGAGAAAAATGGGAGAACTATTGGTATCACTACAAATGGCATACATGGTTAGGCATTTTTGCAGTTTTTTGTGTGGTTTTTACCATTTTTGAATTTACCACTCATAAGAAAATAGATTTTAACATTACATATATCGGCGATTATATGAACGGAGAAGGTTTAGCAAAAATGCTTGAAACCGAATATAGTGATGTAATCGGCGATATAAATAATGACGGTCTTATAAGGGTAGAGGTAAATAATATATACACAAGAGAGAATGTTGAAGCAAAGGGCGACCTTCAGTTCTGGCAGAGAGTGGATATGGACCTGGTTAATGCGGAAAGTTATATTTACCTTGTTGACGAGCATATTTTAGAGCAGTTTATATCAAGGGGTGCAAACGGAGTAATTAAAACCGATAAGGGATATAAACCGTATATAGATGTTACCGAAAACGAAATACTAAAGCCTTATTTACCAAAAGATAAAAGAGTGTATTTATGTGTAAGAAAGTATTTTGAAAACAACAATGATGAAATGATTAAGCGTGTTGAAGAGAAAAGTTTAGAACTTATAGAAAAAATTATGGTAAAATAATCTAAAAACTATTGAAATGTAAGAAAAAGTGTGATATAATCACGATAGATTTAACATAAGGACTATGAAAGAGTGGGTTGCAACCCACTCTTTCAAGTTTAATAGGAGGTTTTTATGTCTTTAAAAATTATTAAAGAAGTTGAAACTCTTGTTACTCCTTTTCTTAATGAAAAAGGCCTTCGTATTTATGATACGGTTTTTGTAAAAGAGGGGAAAGATAAGGTTTTAAGATTGTTTGTAGATAGGAAAGACGGTTTAATATCTATTGACGAATGTGAAGAGGTAAGCCGATTTTTATCTGACGAACTTGACAGAGTCGATTTAATAAAAGAGGCTTATATTCTTGAAGTTTCATCTCCGGGGATAGAGAGAAACTTAAAATATGACTGGCACTTTGAAGAAAGTGTTGGCAAAAAAGTGCAGGTTAAACTTTTTAAAAAAGTTAAAGATACCAAACTTTTAGTTGGTACACTTGTTTCAGGCTCTTTAGACACAGGTATTGTAATAGATGTAGACACTAAAGAGGTTGAAATTGAAAAAGGTAATATTATTGATGTTAAAATATATTTTGAATTTGGAGGTAATTAAAAAATGAACAAAGAATTTTTAGCTGCTTTAGAAGCAGTAGCCAATGAAAAAAGCATTGACAAAGAACTTCTTATAGATGCTATTGAAACTGCTCTTTTATCAGCATATAAAAGAGAATTCACTCAGACAGGCGAAATAAGAGGAATAGTTAACAGAAAAACAGGGGAAATGGGAGTTTATGCTCTTAAAAAAGTTGTTGAAAAAGTTGAAGATCCTTCTTTGGAAATTTCTTTTGAAGAAGCATCAAAAATCAATAAGCACTATCAGGTAGGCGATGAAATTGAAATCAACGTTATGCCTAAAACTTTCGGCAGAATTGCAGCGCAAACTGCAAAACAGGTTATAGTGCAAAGAATAAGAGAAGCGGAAAGAACTATTGCTTGTAATGAATTTTCCGAAAAGAAAGGGGAAATTCTTTTAGGTCTTGTTCAGAGAATTGAACAGGGGCCTCATAAAAATATTATGATAGAAATAGGCACACAGGAAGCAATTTTAGCACAGGGCGAACAGACACCTGGGGAAAATATCCGTCCAGGAGAAAAAATATATCTTTATGTTATAGATGTTAAAGATGATGCAAGAGGTCTTCAGATTGTTTTATCAAGAAGCCATCCTGGTCTTATTAAAAGATTATTTGAAAAAGAAGTTCCTGAAATTCAGGACGGAACAGTTGAAATCAAGGGAATTTCAAGAGAAGCAGGTTCAAGAACTAAAATTGCAGTATTTTCAAATAATAAAGATGTTGACCCTGTTGGTTCATGCGTTGGGCCTAAAGGTATGAGAGTATCTAATATCTTAAACGAACTAAGAGGAGAAAAGATAGACATTATCGTTTATAACGAAGATCCTGAACAGTACATTACTCAGGCATTATCTCCTGCAAAGGTTCTTGAAGTTTCTGTTAACGAAGAAGAAAAATCTTGTCAGGTATTAGTTCCTGAAAGCCAACTATCCCTTGCGATAGGAAAAGAGGGGCAGAATGTAAGACTTGCTGCCAAACTTACAGGCTGGAAAATAGATATCAAAAGTGTAAAAGACTAATATAAGAGAGGAAGATACTTAATGAAAACCCTGCCTCAGAGAAGATGTATCGGATGCAAATTATCATTCGATAAAAAAGACTTAGTAAGAATAGTGAAAAGCCCTGAGGGAACAATATCCTTAGATTTTACAGGGAAGAAGAACGGAAGAGGAGCATATATCTGCAAATCGGAAAAATGCCTTGAAACAGCATTTAAGAAAAAGCAACTTGATTATGCTTTCAAAGATAAAGTAGACGCCTCAGTTTACGAAAATTTAAGAGAAGAGTTTTTTAAAAATGTTAATTGATAAAAAAATAAGGCTTATCGGTCTTGCTAACCGTGCAGGAAAGGTAAGAGCAGGAACGTTTATAACCGAAAAACTTGTCAAAGAGGGAAAAGCACCTTTTGTGGTTGTGGCAAATGACGGGTCAGAAAAACAAAAGGAGAAACTTTTAAACTTACTTAAATTTTATAATACAGACTATATTATTTACGGCACAAAAGAAGAATTGGGACAAATTCTTGGCAAGGAAGAAACCATGTCATTGGTTATTACGGATATAAACTTTATAAACGGTATAAAGAATTAAAATGGAGGTGCTTTTAAAGTATGGAAACAAAAAAAGTCAGTGAACTGGCTTTAGACCTTGGAGTCGAAGTCAAAGAACTTGTGAACACATTAAAAGAACTTGGGTTTGCAGGGAAAAGTACAAAAAGCAAATTGGATAATAATGAATTAGATTTATTCTTTCAGTTAATAACAAATAAAGTGGAAGTGGCATCTATTGAAGAAATTATGAAAGAAGATGCTATAAAGAAAGAAGAGCCTAAAAAAGAAGAAAAGGCTGAAACTAAAAAAACTCAAAATAAACAGGAAACAAAAGAGGTTAAAAATACTCAGCCTAAAAAAGAGGAAGTTAAGCCTCAGCCTAAAAAGAAAGAACAGGAAAAATTTGAATTTAGCGAAGAAGAACTTAAAAAGGTTATTGAAAAACCGATTGAAAAGAAAGTCAGATATGTTGATACAAGAAGTTCTAATGTTGAAATCAGTAATATTGATGATGAAAGAATACAAAACATCTTAAAAACAGATGATATATACGGAACACACGATAAAAAGCAGAAACTTAAAAAAGGCGGTCAGCAACAGAGCAAGAAGTTTGAAAAATTTGCAAACCAGGCTAAGAAGCAGACAGTTATCAAGCCTGAAATTCTTCACATTAAAATTCCTGATGAAATAACAGTAGGCGATTTTGCTCAGAGAATTAAGAAAACTGCTGCAGATGTTATTAAAAAACTTATGCTTTTAGGCGTTATGGCAAGTGTAAATCAGGTTATCGATTTTGATACTGCTGCGCTTATCTGTGAAGAATATGGCGTAAAATACGAAAAAGAAATTATCGTATCACTTGAAGAACAGGTTATTTCAGATATCGAAGATAAAGCAGAAGACTTAGTTCCTCGCTCACCTGTCGTTGTTGTTATGGGGCATGTTGACCATGGTAAAACATCACTTCTTGATGCTATAAGAAACGCAGATGTTACCTCTACTGAAGCAGGTGGTATCACACAGCATATCGGGGCATACAGAGTAAAAATAAACGGAAGCGAAATCACATTCTTAGATACTCCTGGCCACGAAGCATTTACTGCTATGAGAGCAAGAGGTGCTCAGGTTACTGATATCGCTATATTGGTTGTTGCTGCTGATGACGGTATTATGCCGCAGACAATAGAAGCGATTAACCACGCAAAAGCAGCAGATGTAAGCATAATTGTTGCTATAAATAAAATAGATAAAGAGGGCGCAAACCCTGATAAAATCAAACAGCAACTTATGGAATACGAACTTGTTCCTGAAGAATGGGGCGGGGATGTAATCTGTGTTCCTGTTTCTGCTAAACAGAAACTTAATATTGACGAACTTTTGGAAAATGTATTACTTGTTGCAGAAGTTAAAGAATTAAAAGCAAACCCTAACAGAGTTGCAGAGGGTACAGTTATCGAAGCAAAACTTGATAAAGGAAGAGGCCCTGTTGCTACTGTTTTGGTTCAGAAAGGTACACTTCGCACAGGCGATTATTTAATAGCAGGTTCAGTATTCGGTAAAGTAAGACTTATGATAAACGATAAAGGTCAGAAAATTAAAGAAGCAGGTCCGTCCTGCCCTGTTGAAATTGTAGGTCTTAACGAAGTTCCTGTCGGCGGGGATACATTTAATGTTGTAACCGACGAAAGAAAAGCAAAACAACTTGTTGAACTAAGAAAATTCGATAAAAAAGAAGAAATGTTCAGTGCAAGACAAAAGGTTACCCTTGATAATCTTTTCGACCATATTAACGACGGTCAGATAAAAGACTTTAATATTATTGTTAAAGCCGATGTTCAGGGTTCTGTTGAGGCTGTAAGACAGTCTTTGGTTAAACTGTCTAACGACGAAGTAAGGCTTAATGTTATCCATGGCGGCGTTGGTGGTATCAACGAATCAGACGTTATGCTTGCCAATGCATCAAACGCTATTATCATAGGCTTTAATGTAAGACCTGACCAGGGAGCAACAACCTCTGCAGAAAGAGAAGAAGTAGAAATCAGACTTTATAAGGTTATATATCAGGCAATCGAAGAAATGGAAGCGGCAATGAAAGGTATGCTTGCGCCAAAATATGTGGAAAAAATTATCGGCCATGCACAGATAAGAGAAACATTTAAAATTTCAGGCGTTGGAACTATTGCCGGTTGCTATGTTCGCGACGGTAAAATTAAGAGAAACTGCGGCGTAAGAGTAGTCCGTGATAATATTGTTATATTTGAAGGTTCTCTAAATTCACTAAAAAGATTTAAAGACGATGCAAAAGAAGTTAATGAAGGATATGAATGCGGTCTTGGTATAGAAAGATATAACGACCTTAAAGTTGACGACATTATTGAATGTTTTGAAGAAGTAGAAGTTGAAAGGTAAGATTTTATGCCATCTGTAAGAGAAGAAAAAATTAACACAGAACTAAAAAGGGAATTATCCGTACTTTTAAGAAATATTAAAGACCCTCGTGTGCCTCAACTTATTTCAGTTATGAAATGCGAGGTTACAAAAGATTTAAAATTTGCTAAAATCTTTGTAAGCATTATGGGGTCAGAGGAGCAGAAAAAGAATGCTCTTAAAGGTTTAAAGAGTGCATCTTCATATTTAAGAAGAGAAGTTTCCAAAAACCTTAATTTAAGAGTAACTCCTGAACTTAACTTTGTTATAGACGATTCCATTGAGTACGGAAATCACATTTTAGAAGTTATAAACAAAATCAACAAAAAGGATAACAACTGATGTTTAAAGAAGTTTTAGATACCCTAAATAAAGCAAACAGTATTTTAATATTAACTCATATAAACCCTGACGGTGATGCCTTAGGCTCATCCGTTGGGTTTAAACTGATGCTTGAAAAAATGGGTAAAAGAGCAGTAATACTTTTAGAAAAAGAATTGCCCGAAATGTTTTTAGTATTCGGAGACCATTTTATATGGGAAGATACAGACGAGGAGTTTGACCTGGTTGTTGCATTAGACTGCGGGGATATAAAAAGGCTTGGAGACAGAGCAAAATACTTTAAGGGAAATACTATGTGTATTGACCATCATGTATCCAACGAAGCGTTTGCTGATGTTAACTATATTGATAAAGATGCTGCCGCAACAGGCGAGATTATCTATGATATTATAAGATATATAAATATACCTGTATGTCCTGATATGGCATCTAAACTGTACGGAGCAATTTTAACCGATACAGGCGCTTTTATGTTTTCTAATACAACTAAGAAAACTCATATAATAGCCGCAGACCTTATTGAAAAGGGGGCAGACTTTTATAATCTTAATAAAAAACTTCATATGGAAAAAGATTATAAAAGGCATTTCATATCGGCTAAACTTATTGAAAATATGCAGTTTTATGAAGACGGGAAAATATGTGTTTGTATAATTGATAACAATATGGCAACCGAACTTGGTATTAAAGACGAAGATTTAAACGGTATTGCTCATCTCCCAAGAAGTGTTATAGGGGTTGAAGCGGGAATTTTAATTTCCGAGATAACTTTGGGAATGGTGAAAGTATCTTTAAGATCGGATGAAATAGTTGATGTTTCAAAAGTTGCAGGAGCATTCGGCGGCGGAGGGCATATACGCGCTGCAGGAGTAAGATTTAGAGATAAATCTACTCTTGATATTAAAGACAGTCTTATTACAGAAATAAAAAAGCAATTAGAGGTAGAATAAATGGTTGAGAGCGGAATAATTATTGTAAACAAGGCTCAGGATATGACATCGCATGACTGCGTTAATATTATAAGACGCGCTCTTAAAATAAAAAGAGTCGGCCATACAGGAACATTAGACCCTATGGCTACGGGAGTTTTGCCTGTGTGTATCGGCAAAGCAACTAAAATTGCAGACTATATATCTTTAGGGGATAAAGAATATATCGCTCAGTTTAAGTTAGGAATAAAAACAGACACGTTAGATATTACAGGAACTGTACTTAAAAAAAAGGAATTTGATGTTAGTATAGAGGATATAAAATTTGTGGTAAATTCTTTTTTAGGAAAAATAATGCAGGTTCCCCCTATGTATTCTGCTAAAAAAATAAAGGGTAAAAAACTTTATGAACTTGCACGAGAGGGCATAGAAATTAAAAGAGACCCTGTTTTAGTTGAGATTAAAAAGATAGAAATATTAGAGATTAATCTACCTTTGGGCCTTGTAAAAATGCGTGTTTTATGCTCTAAAGGTACATATATACGAAGCCTTATTGACGATATAGGTACAAAACTTGGCACATATGCTGTTATGACTGAACTTACAAGAACAAAAAGCGGTATGTTTTCGATAGACGATGAAAGAATAGTTGACATTTTTGAAGTAAAAAAAGGGAATATAAGTTTTATTAAAAATCTTATTGGCCCTGATAAAGTTTTTACAAATTTTAAAAAGATAATTCTTTCTTATAATCTTGAAATAAGATTTAAAAACGGTATTTTCATTACTCTTAATGACTTAGGGTTTAAAAAAGAAGATACCGAAGAAGACACCATTTACAGAGTATACAGCACTGCAGGAGAATTTATGGCGCTTGGAGTTATTATAAATCATAATGACAATCTGGTGCTTAAAGTGCTGAAAAGTTTTTATTAGAAAAGAATTTTTACAACAAAACAGGAAATTTTTAAGTTTTCTAAAAAGAGGATAATATGAATATTATTTTAATAGACAGTAATATCGAAATTAAAAATAATGATAAATATGCAGTATGCCTTGGAATGTTTGACGGTGTTCATAAAGGGCATAGAGAATTAATTTTAGAAACCAAAAGATTAGCAAAGAAGAACAATATCAAATCATCGGTTTTAACATTTTTAACTCCGACTGAAAAAAATAAGATTTACCCTTTTGAAGAAAATCTTAAAATATTGGAAAACTTGGGTATTGATACGGTTTTTGCAGTTAATTTTACGGATGAATTTAAAAATTATTCTCCCAAGCATTTTATAGATAAATATCTTATAGAATATATAAAAGCATCCTTTGTGGTGTGCGGTTATAATTTTAAATTTGGAAAAGACAGGATGGGGGATATAAATACCCTTAAAAATGAGAGTATGGGTGCATATTCTTTAACTGTTATTCCAGAAGTTAAAGTTAATGAAGAAACAGTATCAAGCACTCTTATTAAAGAATATATAAAACAGGGGGCAATAGATAAAGTAAATCTTCTTCTTGGCGAACCGTACAGAGTATCAGGCGTGGTTTTAGAGGGTAAAAAATTAGGAAGACAGATAAATTTTCCTACTATTAATATGCCTGTTGAAAAGTATGTTACCCTGCTTAAACCGGGAGTATACTCCTCTAAAGTTCTTTTAGGGGATAAGATGTATAACTCTATATCAAATATCGGCACTTCGCCTACTGTAAGTAAGAAAAATGAAGTTATTGCAGAAACTTATATAATGGACTTTACAGGCGATTTATATAATAAATATATGAAAGTATATTTCTTAGGCTTTATAAGAGACGAAAAGAAATTTGAAAACCTTGAGGAACTTAAGAACACAATAAAACTTAATCTTGATACAGCAAAAAAGCAACTTAAGGAGTCAGAACTTTATGAATATTAAAAACAGTAACGGTTTTTATTATATTACTTCTTCACTTTTTGAAAAATATGGCATAAAACATCTTTTTACAACTACTAAAGCAGACTGCCAGAGTGAAAGATTAGATTTTGGTTTTAATATTTTAAATAGGGAAATGGTTTTATCAAATTATAAAAGGGTAGCAGATATTTTTGATGTTTCTCTTAATAATATAGTAAAGTCTACCCAGATCCATCAGGATAATATAGAAGAAATTACCCCCCTTCATATGGGAATGGGTATAGTTAAAGAAACTGTTTTTGATAATGCTGATGGAATTTATACTAAGGAGAAAAATATACCTTTATGTATTTTCTCTGCCGACTGTGTTCCCATTCTTTATTCAGATAAACAAAATAGCGTTGTAATGGCAGTCCACGCAGGATGGAGGGGAAGTAGCCTTGATATAACAGGTAAAGGTGTTCGTATTTTAAAAGAAAAATACAATGTAAAACCGTCTGATATAATATGTGCTATCGGCCCTGCTATTGGAAAATGCTGTTATGAAGTATCAGGGGAAGTTATAGAAAAAATAAGCGAAGTTACTAAAATTTCTGATTTTTATGAAAAAATAAGTTTGGATAAATTTTATATTGATTTAAAAAATATAAATAAAAAACTTCTTTTAAACGAGGGCGTTTTAGAAGAAAATATAGATGTGTGCAACTTTTGCACTAAATGCGAAAAAGATTTATTCCATTCGTTCAGAAGAGAAAAGGAAAATGCCGGAAGAAATGCCGGTTTTATAATGTTATAGGTGTGAGAATGAAAAAGTTTATTCTTGTTTTAATGATAGCCTCTCTTTGTTTTGCGTCAGGCTGTAAAGAGAATGGTAAAAGTAAAAATGAACAGATAAACCCTCAGGGCAAAGATACAATTTTTACTGTGGGGTATAATTTTATTGAATTAAACCCGCTTCTTATAAAAAACGATATAAACAGAGAAATTTTTTCTCTTATATACGAACCTTTGTTTACACTGGATGAAAATTTTTATACAGTAGGAGTGTTAGGTAAAAATATTACTCTTCTTTCAGATGACGGACTTAGTTATAAAGTCGATTTAAAAGAAAATGTTACATTTCACAGTGGAATAAAATGCACATCAAAAGATGTTGTTGCAACTGTTAACTATCTTTTAAATAATTCTACCTACTATGATTATAATGTAAAAAACATTTTGGAAGTTAAGGCAGTAAGTGATTATAGTGTTAATATCACATTAAAAAAACCTGTTGTAAATTTAGCGTCTCTTTTAACCTTTCCTGTTGTAAGTTCCAAAGAGATGTCAGACGGGTTTTCCTTTAACGGAACAGGAAGATATAAAATAGATAATTATGTGGAAAGAAAGAGTATGAGTCTTATCCCGTCTGATAATTATCACGGGCAAAAAAACGAAGAGATAAAGTGCATTAAAGTTCAGCTTGTTCCTGATAAAGAAACTGCAAATTATGCATATTCAAGCGGTATGGCAGATATTTTTAAACAGGATATATTTGATAACAGTATAAATTCCAATTCTAAAAATTCTGAATCTTTAAAAGAGTATGTAAGCACAAATTACGGTTTTCTTCTTTTAAACCATAATAACCCTCTTTTTAATAATGTGAATGTAAGACAGGCAATAAACAAAGCAATAGATAAAGAGGCAATAGCAGAAGATGTGCTTTTTTCAAAGGCTATGCCCGTTGCCACACCGATATTTAACGGTGCGTGGTGCTATAATGAAAATGCAGTTGATATATACAACATAGAAGAAGCGAAAAACATTCTTAAAAAAGAAGGCTTTTATAATAATGTCAATACAGGAATTATGCAAAAGGATGACGGAGAAACTTTAATTTTGTCGTTTAATATCTTAGTTAACAGCGATAATAATTTCAGAATTCAGGTTGCAAATAAAATAAGCGAAAATTTAAAATATATAGGAATAGACTGTAAGGTTAAAGTAGTATCTTTTGAAGAATATAAAGACAGTTATATAAATAAAACATATGAAGCATTTTTAGGCTCAGTGCCTATGACTTATGATTTTGATTTATCCTTGTTTATGGGGGAAGAAAATGTCAGCAATTATAAAAATTCTACTGCCCAAAACATCATAAACGGAGCAGCGCTTGAAAAAGATGCAAGTATTAAAAAAAGTTATTTAAGAGAACTTCAGAATCTTTTTTTAGAGGATGCACCTCATATAAGCCTGTATTATACAAAAGAAGTGCTTTACAGTTCAGGAAAAGTTAAAAAAGGTCTTAATCCGACAGAGTTTAATATGTTTAATAATATAGAAAACTGGTCTTTTAAATAAAGTAAATTATCGGAAGGAAAGTGTGTTTAATGAAAAAAAATGTGTTATTTCTATTTGGGGGAGAATCTTCCGAACATGAAATTTCCTGCATATCCGTATATAATATTTTAAATGCGGTAGACAGGGATGAATTTAATATACATTTAATCGGTATAACCAAATCGGGAGAATGGTTTTACTATGATAAGGATATAGAAAAAATAAAAGATGCCACATGGTCAGATGAAAAACTTTCCAAGGCAATTATTTCTCCTTGCAAATCTCATAAAGGTATAATAATATTTGATGAGGAAGTTAAAAAAGTTAATATTGATATCTGCTTTCCTGTGCTTCACGGAAAAAACGGAGAAGACGGTACAGTTCAAGGCTTGTTAACATTGGCAGGAATAAAGTTTGTAGGTTGCTCTTATATGTCTTCGGCTTTATGTATGGATAAGGTTATGACTAAAATTGTGCTTGAAAAAAATGATATACCTCAGACTCCTTATGTGTCCATAAAATTATCCGACTGGAAAAATGAAAAAGAAGTTACAGATGAAATTGAAAATAAGTTGGGCTTTCCTTGTTTTGTAAAGCCTGTTAATGCAGGGTCAAGCATGGGTGCATCTAAAGCATGTGATTTAGAAAGCCTTAAAAAAGCAATAGACGATGCTTTTTCACACGATAAAAAAGTAATGGTTGAAAAATTTATAAACTGCAGAGAAATTGAAACTGCAGTTTTAGGAAATGACGATATCGAAGTTGCAGGGCCTGGGGAAATAATTTCCCAGAGCGAGTTTTACGATTATGACACCAAATATCATACTGACAGCGTGGGATATGATATCCCTGCAAAGTTGGAAGAAGATGTTTCTAAAAAGATTATAGAATATGCTAAAAAAGCATATAAAGTTCTTGACTGTAAAGGGTTATCGCGTATCGACTTTTTTATAGATAAAGATACATTGGATATATACCTAAACGAAATAAACACTCTTCCAGGGTTTACAAATATCAGTATGTATCCGAAACTCTTTATAAATAAAGGCTTAAGTTATAAAGAATTAGTAAGAGAACTTATAAAAATAGCGTCATTATAACTTAAAAAGGGAGTAAAAAGCATGAATAAATACATAGGAGTTTTTGACTCAGGTCTTGGCGGACTTACCAATGTTAAAGAACTTCATAAAATTCTGCCCGGCGAAAATATAATATATTTCGGAGATACGGGAAGAGTTCCTTACGGAACACGCTCTGATGATATAATAATTAAATATACGCTTCAGGACTTAAGATTTTTAAGTTCGTTCCCTTTAAAAGCGATAGTTGTTGCCTGTGGAACTGTAAGTTCTGTTGCGCTTGATAAGGTTAAGGATAAAGTAAATGTTCCTATAATAGGTGTGGTAGAGCCAACTTGTAAAAAGGCGATAAATATTACCAAAAACGGTAAAATAGGAATTATCGGAACAGAGGGAACAATTAAAAGTGGTTCTTATAAGAATAAAATCTTAAAAGAAAGAGCCGACTTTGAAATTTTTGAAAATGCCTGTCCGTTATTTGTTCCGCTTGTAGAGAACGGGTATTTTAACAGCGAAGCAACAAAAATAATAGCAAACGACTATCTTCTTTTGCTAAAAGAAAAGGGAGTTGATACGCTTATTTTAGGTTGCACCCATTATCCTCTTTTAACAGATGTGATAAAAGATATTATGGGGGACGAAGTTTCTCTTATAAGCCCCGGGGTAGAAACTGCAGTTTATACTAAAGATTTACTTGAAAGAGAAGGCATTATTAATCTTGCAAATAAACAAGGTCAAACCAAATATTATGTAAGTGATGATACTAAGAAATTTTCTTATCTTGCATCAATGTTCTTAAATGAGAAAATAACAGGTACGGTTGAAAAAATAAATATTGAGGAATGGTAAAAAATGAAAAAGGAAGTTTTAGTTACTTTCAGCAGTTCTAATGCTTATGAATTTAACGAAAATGATGCAGTAGTTTTCCAGACTGCAGGTACATTTTATAATAAAGACGGAAAGTATTACTTAAGTTACAGCGAAGAGATAAACGATAATAAAGTGGCAAACACTTTAAAAATAGAAGATAAAAAAGTTACTATAATGAGATTTGGCGAGGTTAATACCCAGATAACCGTAGAACAGGGGAAAAAGCATCTTAATTATTACGAAACAGGCGAGGGAACTTTCCTTATGGGCATATACGGAGATAAGGTGGATATAAACCTTAAAGAAAAAAAGGGAAGCATCCTTTTAAAATACGGTGTAGAGTTTAATAATGTGCTTACAACACAGAATACAATAGATGTTAAGTTTGAAGAATTATAGGAGTGATAAAAATGATAAATCTTATTAAAGAGGTTAAAGACAGTTTAAGAGAAGTAATTTTAAATGCATATAAAACTGCTTGCGAAAAGGGTAAACTTGAAGAAGCAGAAGTATCTTTTATTGAAATAGACAATACAAAGGAAAAAAAATTCGGTGATTTTGCAACTAATTTTTCGCTTAAAATGTCAAAACAATTAGGTAAGAACCCAAGAGAAGTTGCAACAATATTAGCAGAGGAAATGGGAAACTCTGATTTAATTGATAAACTTGAAGTTGCAGGTCCTGGTTTTATAAACTTCTTTCTTAACAATAACTGGCTTTATAAGAATGTAGAATACATACTAAAAAATAAAGAAGATTTCGGTAAAGTTACAGTAGGTAACGGGAAAAAGGTAATGGTAGAATATATCTCAGCCAATCCGACAGGCCCTATGCATATAGGAAACGCAAGAGGGGGAGCGTTGGGGGACAGCCTTGCAAACCTTTTATCCTTTGCAGGATTTTCGGCAAGTAAAGAGTTCTATGTAAATGACTACGGTAACCAGATAGAAAAATTCGCAGTTTCACTAAACGCAAGATTTATACAGAAAATTTATGGAGAAGATGCAATAGAATTCCCTGAAGATGCATATCACGGACAGGATATAATTGATAATGTGAATGATTTTATAGAAAAATTCGGCAGCGAAGATTATATCAATATGCCTGAAGAGGAAAGAAAAAAACATCTTGTAAAATTTGCGCTTAATAAGAATATAGAAAAACTTAAAAATGATACCAAAATGTATGGTATAACATATGATAAATGGTTTTTTGAAAGCGAACTTCACGAAAGTGGAGCAGTTAAAAAGGTTATAGAAGAATTAACCGAAAATGGATATACTTATGAAAAGGATGACGCAGTATGGTTTAAGGCAACAGAGTTCGGCTCTGAAAAGGATGTTGTTCTTATTAGAGGTAATAATATTCCTACCTACTTTGCGGCAGATATAGCATATCATAAAAATAAAATTGAAAGAGGCTATGAAACCCTTATAGATATATGGGGGGCAGACCATCACGGTCATGTTGCAAGAATGCAGGGAGCGTTGACTGCTTTAGGCTTAGGCGGGGAAAAACTAAATGTTATTCTTATGCAGCTTGTCCGTCTTATGAAAAACGGAGAGGTTTACAAAGTATCCAAAAGGTCAGGAAAGGCAGTTACTTTAACCGACCTTTTAGAAGATATCGGCACAGATGCCGCAAGATTTTTCTTTAATTTAAGACAAGCCAATACCCATTTTGATTTTGATATGGACTTGGCAGTTTCTAAAACAAATGAAAATCCTGTTTTCTATGTTCAGTATGCCCACGCAAGAATTGAGAGTATTCTTTCCATTCTTAAAGAAGAGGGTATAAACATAGACGAAGATAACTTTAGTAACCTTTCTCTTTTAAAGGATAAAGAAGAGCTTGAACTTATAGAAAAAATAAGTTGCTTCCCTCAGGAAATAGAAGATGCAGCCCTAAGTTTTGACCCGTCAAAGATTACAAAATATGTAGTGGGTGTTGCTTCCCTATTCCACACTTTCTATAACGCAAAGAGAGTAAAAGTGGAAGATAAAAACTTAATGAAGGCAAGAATAATGCTTATTAAAGCAGTAAAAGTAACTATTAAAAACGCTTTGGACGTTCTTGGAATTTCTGCACCTGAGAGAATGTAATACTTTAATATAGGAGGAATGAACACATGAAGAGAATTACAGCATTTATAATAACATTCGTCTTAATAATGGGATCGGGAGTCAGCGTAAATGCCAAAGGATATACTGAATCTGACCGAGGTATTGCTATAACCTTACAGCTTATAGATTTATTTGGTATTACAGATAAAAGCGATAGTCAGATTATTAAAGAAGCACTTTCGAACTTAGCAAATGAAGATAAAGAGACTCTTGTCAGAGTTTTAAATTCTATAGCATCTACTGTTGACGAGTATTCTGTGTACTACCCTGAAGAAGAATATAATGAGTTTTTAAAAGACATATCAGGAACAGTATACGGAATAGGTGTTACTGCCATTGTAGAAGACGGTGCTTTTATGGTTGTTACCCTTCTTGACGGTGGATCTGCCAAAGAGGCAGGAATTGAGCGAGGAGATAAAATTATAGAAGCAGACGGAGTGGATATAACAGGTCAAAGAGCAGAAAATGCTTCTTCCTATATTACAGGCGAGGAAGGAACTTATGTTAACTTAAAGGTTAAAAAACCAAACGGAGATATAGTTTCCTATACCCTCCAAAGAAGAAAGGTGCTTGTTCCGTCTGTAACAAATACTGTTTTAGATGACAGTATTGGCTATATACTTATAAACTCTTTTACAGAAAACACTCATATAGAAGTTGAGAAGGTACTTAAAGAATTAAAGGATAAAAAAATTGACGACCTTATTATCGATTTAAGATATAACGGTGGCGGTGTTATGGATTCAGGAATTGCCACTGCCGAACTCTTTATGGAAAAGGATAAGGTAATAATATCTACAAAAGATAAAGATGATGAGATTAAATATTATATGTCCCAAAAAGACGGATATGATTTTAACACAGTTCTTCTTACCAATGAATACACTGCATCTGCATCAGAAATTTTTGCATGTGCCCTTATTGATAACGGATACGCTGTAAGTGTTGGTAAAACAACGTTTGGCAAAGCGTGTGCACAGGGGCTTTATCCGATTGCAGTAGGTGGAGCATTAAGACTAACCGTGCTTAATTATTACACACCAAACGGAACGTTTATTAACAAAGAGGGAATAAAGGTTACCCACTTTGTAGAAAACGAAAAATATAAACTTTCAGAAGACCAACTGCCAAAATTAAGTTATACCTATAAATTTAAAAACGGGGATACCAACGAAGAGGTTGAAAAAATTGAAACAATGCTGTATAATTTAAATTACCTGTCAGTTACACCTGATACAGTTTATGATGAAAATACAATGTCGGCTGTTACAAAATTCCAGAGTGAAAAGAATCTTTATCCGTACGGAGTATGTGATTTAACCACTCAGACATATCTTTTATCAGCGTATGCAGAGGCTGAATTTACTGAGGACAGCCAGTTAAAATATGCAATAGAATTATTAAAATAATATAAAGGGGTTTAAATTATGGAAAGAGAAAAAGTTTTAGAAATTTTAAAAGAAGCAGAAGTGTTGCTTGAAGGTCATTTTCTTTTAACATCAGGAAAGCACAGTAACAGATACTTACAGTGTGCAAAAATATTTAAGAATACAAAATATTCCGAAGTTTTATGCAAAGACCTTGCAGAGCAGTTTAAGGATAAAAATATTGATGTTGTTGTCGGCCCTGCTATGGGAGCAGTTATTATGAGTTATGAAGTTTCAAGACATCTTGGAGTGCCAAATTTCTTTACTGAAAGAGAAAATGGCGAAATGGCTTTAAGACGTGGCTTTGAAATTAAAGAAGGGCAGAGAATCTTAGTTGTTGAAGATGTTATTACAACAGGCGGCTCTGTTAAAGAAGTTATTAAACTTTTAACCGATATGGGCGGCGTTGTAGTAGGGGTTGGCTCTATTGTTGACAGAAGCGGCGGAAGCGCAGATTTTGGCGTACCATTCTCTTCAGTTATTAAAATTGATGTTGAAGCATTTGAGCCTGAAGATTGCCCTATCTGTAAAGAAGGAAAAATTCCTGTTGTTAAACCTGGAAGTCGTAACATAAAAAAATAGTTTTATTCGCCTTATGGCGAGTGATATTTACTGTGTAAGTGATATTTGCTTTGCAAGTTATATTGCTTTCTCAGTTAAGAAACGAATAAAATATCACTCTTTACAAAGTAAAGAATATCACTTAAAAAAATAAAGTCTGAAACAATATTATTGTTTCAGACTTTTTTAGTTTTCCAATTAGTCTTTTTTTGTAACTTTGCTGATTCCCTGTTTGGAAATAGTTAACTGAGATTCAGAGCCAAGAGGACCGCAACTGAAAACTACTTCATCATCTTTGATTTTAGTAATTTTACCGCGAAAACCACCGATTGTAGTAATCTTATCTCCTACTTCCATACTTGCAATCATTTCTTTGAACATCTTATCTTTTTTCTTCTGAGGTCTTATTAACATAAAGTAAAAAATGATACCCCAGAATACAACAAGACCTATCATTGGAGCAAGTTGACCTAACTGTCCCATATTATGATACCTCCCAAAATTTACTGTATATATTATACACAAATTTTACCAATTATACAAGTGTTTTTTAAAAACTAATTTTAAGCAAGTTTATCAAGGTTGTCTAAGTTAACTCCTGCTTTTAGTTTTTCGCCGTTTACAAATCTTTCAAGTTCTTCGCAAACGTGAAGAGCAATTCTCTTAAGACCGTTTGAAACAGTACCTGCAATATGAGGAGTAAGAACAACATTATCCATAAATCTTAATTCATTATTTGCAAGAGGTGGTTCAGGGTTTGTAACGTCGATACAAGCAAAAATTCTGTGTCTGTGAAGTTCGGCTATAAGGTCCGCTTCGTTTATAACAGAACCACGGGAAGTATTGATTAAAACAGCGCCCTCTTTCATAAGAGATAAGTTATCTTTATTTATCATATTATCTGTTGCAGGGATAGACGGTGCATGAATTGATACAACATCACATTCTGACATAAGTTCGTTAAGTTCAACTTTTGTAGCACCTATTTCTTCAATCTGTTCTTTAGTAAGAATAGGGTCATACATTAAAATATCAACGTGGAAGTTTTTAAGAAGTTTAACCATATGTCTTCCAACAAAGCCACCACTGATAACCCCAACTTTAATGTCATAGAAGTCTTTAACAATTAAAGTTTTGCTTTCAGCCCATAACCCTTTTGAAGTGTTGGCGTTTAACTGATAAAAACCTTTACATGCAGATAAAGCAAAACCTAAAGCAGTTTCTGCAACACCTTCGCCGATAGCACATGCAGAGTTTGTGATTGGAATTTTCTTTGCAAGATATTCATCAGACATAATAGGCTTAATTGTACCTGCAGCGTGAAGAACAAGCTGAAGGTCAGGGCATAAATCTAAAATTTCTTTTGAGATAACAGGGGATGCCCATGAAGTAATAATAACATTACTTCCTTTAACAAAGTCATGAACATAGTCCATATCGGAAAAATCATCTTTGTCAAAAATTTTAAGTTCGCCCTGTTTTCTAAGTCTTTCATAGTATTTTTCGCTGAATATTGTATCTCTTCTGTCTTTATTAACCAAAACTGTAATTTTCATTCTTTATTCCTCCTGTAATTAGTCTTTATAAACTATTAAAGATTTAGCGGCATATTCTTTTTCAAAAGCGTTACCGTCAAAAGCAGCATCTTGGGGTAAATCTTTAACCCATATCTTTTCTCCGTCTTTCTCTTCTTTGGAAATTTTGCCGCAAAGCATAGCCTCTGTGCAGTTAAGAATTGTATCAATATCTGCAATTTCGTTTGGTTTACCCATAACTTCTTTATATATTTCTCTTATAAAGTTAACATAGATATCTTTAGTATCAATATCAATATGGAATGTACCCTTTGTAGTGAAAATAACAATGTGGAAAGGACGCCACATGCCTGAGCCAACGTGATATGTACCGACAACACCGTTTTCAAATTCCATATTATAAATTTCGCAGCTAAAACCATCTTTTTCAGTTTTTCCTACAAATTTATTGTTGACAATTTTACATCCAACAATGTTTGATAACGCTTCAACAATGTGAACAGAGTAGTTAAATTCATCAACACCGCTTGTGCCGAATACGGAAATTATCTCGCCTCTTTCTTCAACAGGCTTTGCTAAAAATTCTCTTATTTCCTTAGCGTATCTTACTGATGAACAGCCGATGATTTTTGCACCATTTTTAACAAGTTCTTTAGCCCTTTTAATGTCTTTTACAGAGCCTACCATAGGTTTGTCTATAAATACAGGCTTTCCTTTTTTGATAAAAGGCATTGCATAGTCAAGATGGTTATCCCAGTTGCAAGACTGAATAAATCCGATATCAACTTTATCAACCATATCTTCAATTTCATTAACCTTGCCTTCAAGATTGTATCTTTTAACAAACCAGTCTTCCTCGTCTGCCTTACGAAAGCCCTTATTGCAAAGATAATGGTATTTAATATCCATGCAAAAATATTCCATTCTTTCGCCCCATGCTTTAGGATGGGTAATGTCTAAATTAACTAAACCAACTTTTACCATAAAATCACCCTTTTTTCATTTTTTTTAATTTTATCACAATATTTTTTGATTGTATTTAGTTTTTTTTATCTTTTTGTTGTACATTTTTGATTTTTGTGTTATGATAAAGTGAAGCAGGATATTAAAAAATGAGAAAAGGAGATATATATGGATAGTATTAACATTTTAGGAGTAAGAATTGATAAGGTTAATATTAAAGAGGCTATTTTAAAAATAAAGGAATTTATAAAAGGGGACAAGGCTTGTTCTGTTTTTACGCCTAATTCAGAAATTATATATCTTGCAAAGGATGACGAAGAGTTTAAGAATATATTAAATAATTCAGACCTGAACACTGCAGACGGTATCGGCGTTGTATATGCTTCAAAAATTTTAAAAAACCCGATTGATGAGAGAGTGGCAGGGTATGATATAGCATGTGCTCTTTTACCATATCTAAACGAAAATAAATTAAAACTTTTTCTTTTCGGCGGAAAAGAAGGAGTGGGAGAAAGAGCAAAGGAAAACATCTTAAAAAAATATCCTGATATTGATATTTGTGGTATAGAAAACGGATATTTTGAAAGTTCCAAAAAAATTATTGACAGTATAAATGAAAAAGAGCCTGATGTGGTGTTTGTCTGCTTAGGCGCACCAAAACAGGAAAAATGGATAAACGAATATAAAAAAGAACTTAAAGCAAAAGTGCTTATGGGAATTGGCGGAAGTTTGGATGTGTTTTCGGGCGAAGCAAAAAGAGCACCTGAGATTTTTATAAAACTTAACATAGAGTGGCTTTACCGCCTTTTAAAAAACCCGTCAAGAATAGGAAGAATGATGGCACTTCCTAAATTTGGATTTGCAGTAATAAAATCAAGAAAGGGAGATAAATAATGCTTAATGTAAAATTACTTACCTATACAAAGGACTGTGAAAAAATTGTTGCCGCTGCGGCAAAACTATGCTACTCTCCGGCAGGAATTGATGATATTTGTGAAAATCTTAATGACGAAAATACTGCAAGTTTTTTAGAAAGACTTGCCTCTATGAACCATGAAAGCCCATTTGAGCATATGAGTTTCACATTTGGAATAGAGGGCGTTTCAAGAAGCCTTTTAGCGCAGATAACAAGGCACAGAATTGCCTCATATTCTGTAAAAAGCCAAAGATATGTTAAGGAAGGCTCATTTTCGTATGTAACCCCTCCTTATATTGAAAACAATAAAAAAGCAAAAGAAATTTACATAAAGGCGATGGAAGATGACCAGAGAGTTTATGATGAACTTACCGAAATTCTTTTTAACGAGCATTTTGAGTGCCTTATAAAAGAAGGAAAAACAGAAAAAGAAGCAAAACTTATAGCAGAAAAAACTGCAATAGAAGATGCAAGATTTGTTCTTCCTAACTCTTGTGAGACAAAAATTGTGGCAACATTTAACGCAAGAAGCTTATTTAATTTCTTCCATCACAGATGCTGTACAAGAGCGCAGTGGGAAATAAAAGCATTGGCAGACGAAATGTTAAGGCTTGTTAAAGAGGTTGCACCTACCGTATTTGCAAACTGCGGACCTAAATGTGTGAGTGGTCCTTGCCCTGAAGGAGCAAAAAGTTGCGGGAAAAGGCAGGAAATGATTAAGTTTTATAAAGGGGAATAATAATGGGAAAACTTATTGTTATAGAAGGTGTGGACGCTTCAGGAAAAGCCACCCAGACCAAACTTTTATATGAGTATTTATTAAATAAAAAAGGCAATGTTTTAAAAATAGAATTTCCTGATTATGAAAGTCCGTCTTCTTCACTTGTTAAAATGTATCTTAACGGAGAGTTTGGAGAAACTGCAGACGATGTAAACCCTTATGTTGCATCAACTTTTTTCGCTGCGGACAGGTTTGCCTCTTATAAAACCAAATGGGAAAAATTCTATAAAGAAGATTATATTATAGTTTTAGACAGATATGTTACTGCGAATATGATTCATCAGGCGTCTAAATTTAACACTAAAGAAGAAAAAGAAAAATTTATAAACTGGCTTTGTGATTATGAGTACGGACTATATTCTCTTCCTCAGCCTGATATTAAAATTTTCTTAGATGTTCCTGTTTCTATAAGTCGTGAACTTATGAAAGAGAGGCTTAATAAATTCTCAGGAGAAGAAGCAAAGGATATCCACGAAAGAGACGAAGGGTATTTAGAAAAAACATATGAAAACGCAAAGTTTGTTGCCGAAAATTACGGTTTTAATATTATAAACTGCGTAAAGGATAATAAATTAAGAACTATTGATGACATTCAGGAGGAAATTAGAAAGATAGCAGATGGAATTTAAAAAAATCACTTTGGAAGATAAAGTTATCTTTGATGAGTATTATAAAAAATATCCCCAGTATTCAGGGTTTTTAAGTTTTGTAAACCTTTATACATGGGAGCATATTGTC
The DNA here is from genome assembly GCA_017554615.1 of Clostridia bacterium. Classification (NCBI taxonomy): domain Bacteria; kingdom Bacillati; phylum Bacillota; class Clostridia; species Clostridia bacterium. The sequence goes on along the minus strand of JAFZHY010000013.1, from coordinate 129,574 downwards.
AATTTTAGATATGCTCTTATTTTAGGGCATATTGTAATTAAGTTTGACAGTTATAAAAACAATAATGAATACTATCTTCTTCCTGAAACGGATGAAACCGCTACAAAAACAGTTATGGATAAATTGTTTTCGTTAGGAGAGGTAAGAATTTCTAATTTAACTAAAAATCAGGTGGATATTATAGAAAAACTTTATCCTGAGAAATTTTCCTTTTCCCATAAACGAAGCAGTGATAATTACTATTACAATGTTTTAGATATGGCAACTCTGTCTGGAAAGAAACTTCATTCTAAAAGAAATTTTGTTAACAGATTCAAAAAAGAAAATAACTATAAGTATGAAAAAATAGATGAAAAAACAAAAGAAGAATGTATAAAACTTCTTGATTTATGGTGTGAGAAAAAGGAAAGCGAAGATGCAGGGCTTAAAGCAGAATCTTATGCTTGTAAAATTGCCCTTGAAAATATGGATGCTCTTAACCTAAAAGGCGGGGTTTTAAGGGTTGATTCTAAGGTGGTTGCTTTTTCCTTAGGCGAAGAATTTAATACCGAGTCTTTTATAATACATTTTGAAAAAGGAGATACTCAGTATAAAGGAGTATTTCAGACTATGTTTATGGAATTTGTTAAAAACGAATGTATGCATTTAAATCTTATAAACAGAGAGGAAGATATGGGCTCTGAAGGCTTAAGAAAGGCAAAACTTTCTTATAAGCCTTGCTTTTTACTGAAAATGTATGGAACAGATTAAATTTGATACTGCAAAGAGCAGTGAAATACCTTATCTTAAAAAATTATGGAAAGATATCTTTAAAGATACCGATTCGTATATAGATTTGTATTTTTCTTATAAATTTAAGGAAGGGAACACTTTTGTTTTAAGAGTAGAAGACAGGATAGTTTCCACCCTGTATGTTGAGTATAATGATGTTTTTATTGACTCTAAAATATATAAGGGTGCATATTTTTGCGGAATTTTAACCTTGGAAGAATACAGAAACAAAGGGTATGCCCTAAAACTTATAGAGTATGCTAAAAAGAATATAAAAAATGTGGATATAATATATCTTATCCCTGCAAACGAATCTCTTTTTGAGTTTTATAAAAAATGCGGCTTTAAGGTTTTTACCCATCTTGATAAAGAAAAAGTTTTAAAGGATGAAAGGGTAACACTTCCATCTTATACTAAAGATTACGATTATAATACGTTAAATAAATTTTACGAAAATTCTAGAAACCATCTTTATATAAAAAGAGACGAAAAGTTTTTTGGGGCAATATATGATTGCTATAAAAACATAATGATTTTTAATGACGGATATGTAATCTATTTTATTGAAGAAGGTGTTTTACATCTTGTAGAATATTCCTTTAGTGAAGAGAGAACAAAAGAAATACTAAAAGGAATACTTAATAAAAAGAATTTAGACGAGGGGTTTTTATATAAAAAATGGGGAGATAAACCCTTTAGTGTATGTATAACCGATTTACCCGTAGAAAAGGTGTCAAAAAAATATGTTAATTTAATGCTTAATTAGGAGAGAATTATGCTTTATATGATTTTAAAAGACGGTTTTGAAGAAACCGAAGCACTTGCAACTTATGATTTTATAAAAAGAGGCAATATAGATATAGTTACCGTGGGGGATAAAGATGTTGTAACAGGTACTCACGGAATAAAGGTTTATACAGATATTTTATTTTCTGATATCGATAAAGAAAAGTTAACAGGCGTAATTTTACCCGGAGGACAACCAGGAAGCGACAATCTTTTTAACTGTGAAAAAACAAAAGAACTTATAAATTTTTCATATAAGGAAAATAAGTTAATCTGTGCGATATGTGCGGCACCTTATATTTTAGGAGAAATGGGGCTTTTAAAAGGAAAAAGTGCAACCTGTTTTCCAGGTTTTGAGTCTTACTTAAAAGGAGCAGATATTTTAGATAAAAAGGTAGTAAGAGACGGTAATATTATTACTGCAAAAGGTATGGGTGCAAGTTTTTTATTCGGCAGAGAAATAGTTAAATATTTTAAAGGCGAAGAGTTGGCAGAAAAAATTATGGAAGGAATATTCGCAAAATAAAATGAAGAGTAAATTCCGAAAAGAATGCCTTGAAAAAAGAGAGAAAATTAAAAGGCAGAACTTAGATTTAAAAGTATTTGGTTTAGAAGAATATAAAAATGCAAAAACGGTGTTTATATATCTTTCCACCCCATTTGAGATTGATACTATGGGAATACTTCATAAAGCACTTAAGGAAAAAACAGTTCTTGTACCTTATTGTGTTGATGACAAAGGAAATATGATAGCCTGTAAAATAGATAGTTTAAGTGATGTTAAAGAGGGCAGATTTTCTATTTTAGAGCCAAAAAACCCGATAGAATATACAAAAAATATTGATTTTACTCTTGTTCCTGGGGTTGCCTTTTCAAAGGATGGATACAGAATAGGCTATGGGAAAGGGTATTATGACAGGTTTTTAAAAACCCATAAAACTTTCTCTGTCGGTTTGTCTTCTGACGAACTTTTATTTGACAAAATTCCGACAGATTCTTTTGATGTTAAACTTGATATGATTATCACACCGACCAAGGAGATAAAAATATGAATGTGAGTTTTATTTTAGTGCTTTCACTGATAATTCAACTGCTTATAAGGCTGATTGTTAAATTAGTGTTATCCAGCGCTTTATCAATACCATTTGTTTATTATGTTGAACTTATGATAGTATCAACCTTAAGCATATTTTTACCTGCCTATTTATATCTAAAAGATAAAAAAAGAGGGTATTTTACAGACTGTTTTTCAGGTGTTAAACCCAATATGTTAATGGCAGTTTGCTTACTTATAGGCTTGTTTGGTCAGTATGCCTCCATTCTTGTAAACATTCCGTCAGTTTTACTTGTTAAAAAATTCGGAGGGATTATTTCATCATATAACCTGCCGATTAACAGTTTTGGAATGTTTTTATTAGCAACCTTTGCTGTTTGTGTACTTCCTGCAGTGTATGAAGAAGTAATGTTTAGAGGGGTTGTATTTAACTATTTTAGGCAGTACGGTAAAAAGGCGGCAATTTTAATATCATCATTCTTATTTGCGCTTATGCATTGTGATTTTACTAATTTCTTTGCAACCTTTTTAATAGGAGCAATATGTGCATATACCGTATCTAAAACCAACAGAATAGTCTATTCAATGATTATTCACTTTATGGTAAATTTTGTGTCCCTATCCTCTTCTTACATACTAAAATCAAATGTATTAACCGATTTATATAACGATTGGTTACCTGCACTCTTTATTGTGGCAATTCCTCTTATTATCTATCTTTTGACAGTTGTAAGAGACAGGGCAGAGTATCTTCCTTATAAGGATATGGAAAAATACGAAAAAAAGGTAGAAAGTGTTGTTAAAATAAACGAAGAGAGCAGTATTAAAATTATTGAGCATAGTGTTAAGGAAAATAATCTTCCTATGGCTTTATCCAAACTGTTTTCAACAGTGTATGTTTATATTATAATAGCGCTCTTTATCTATCTTGGAGGAAGTAACTTATGGTAGTAAAAGGTAAGAAACTTTTTAGAATACTTGGTGTTTTTATATCACTTATCCTTGCTTTGTCTTTACTTGTTGTTTTAGAAATAAACGGAGTTTTTACTAAAAATGACGGTTGCGTGATAGAAGTTAAAAGCGGAGAAACTTTTTCGGATGTTTTATCTACACTAAAAGAAGAAGATATGATTTTTTCTAAAACTCTTTTTAAAGGTTATGCCAAAGTTTTTCACAGCGATAAAATAAATAACATAAAAGCAGGAAAATATACTTTTGGTAAAAACTTAAGTTATGAAAACATTATAAAGATTTTATCAAACGAGCCTCAATATGGAACAGTCAGCGTAACTATCCCTGAGGGTTTTGAATTAAGGGAAATTGCAGCACTTCTTGAAGAAAAAGGCTTATGTGATAAAGAAAAGTTTTTAAAAGTTGCAGACACTTATGACTTTGACTTTAAATATAAAAGCGAAATAAAAAACAAAAAAAACAGACTGGAAGGCTTTTTATTTCCTGACACCTATATTTTTGCAAAAGAAGGAACAGACGAAGTTTTAATAATTAAAACAATGCTTCAAAGATTTTTAGAAATTTATGAAAAATATGAAAATAACAATTCGGGATATTCTGTTTATGAAATAATAACATTAGCATCAATAATTGAAAGAGAGGGAAAATCAAACGAAGATTTTTATAATATTTCCTCCGTTTTTCATAACAGACTAAAAAGAACCGATTATCTTAACCGTCTTCAGTCATGTGCTACCGTGCAGTATATCTTAAAAGACAGAAAAGCAGTTTTATCGGTTGCCGACACTAAAATTGATTCACCGTATAATACCTATATAAACCCAGGTCTTCCGATAGGCCCTATATCCTCCCCTGGAGAAAGAGCAATAGATGCGGCAATTAACCCGAATAACACAGACTATCTTTATTTTTTAAATGACGAAAACGGGAAACTTTATTTTTCCAAAACTTTAGACGAGCATAACAAAGTTAAAAATGTATATGTAAATTAGGAGTAAATAATGGAAAATCTTATTAACTACGATTATATAAAAAAGTATATAGAAGATTTAACTCCTCCTACCAGTGAGTTTATGCAAAAATTAGAGATTTTTGCCTATTATAATCATGTGCCTATAATAACCAAGGACACACGAAGATTTTTAGAAGTGTTTTTAAAAATTCTAAAACCTGAAAAAATCTTGGAGGTAGGAACAGCCATCGGCTATTCTGCAATAACCTTTGCAAATATCCTTCCTGACGCAAAAATCACAACTATTGAAATTGACGAAGAAATGTTTGATTTGGCATATAAAAATATTAAAAAAGCAGGGTACAGCGACAGGATAAATTTAATATTAGACGATGCAAGAAATGTTCTTCCGTATCTTGAAACATCATATGACTTTATTTTTATGGATGCGGCAAAAGGGCAGTATACCGACTATTACTTACCTGTAAAAAAACTTGTAAAAACAGGCGGAGTTTTAATGAGTGATAATATCCTCTTTAAAGGAATGGTTGCAAACGAAAGTATTGTCCAGAAAAATAAAAGAGGAATAGTTAACGACCTTATGGATTTTAATAAAATGTTATCAGAAGATAAAGATTTTGATACTTCGTTTATCCCAATGGGCGACGGAGTTGCAATAAGTATAAAAAAGTGATTTTAAAAAGGTGATAAAAATGTGTAAAAAACCTGAACTTCTGGCACCCGCCGGAGATTTAATAAAATTAAAAACAGCCATTGACTATGGAGCAGACGCAGTATATATAGGCGGAAAAGCCTTTTCCTTAAGAGTTGCGTCAGATAATTTTTCTTATGATGAAATGAAAGAGGGAATAGAGTACGCGCATACAAGAGGTAAGAAGGTGTATGTTGCATTAAATATAATTGCCCATAACAAAGATTTATATAATCTCACAGAATATTTAAAGCAACTTGAAGAGTTAAAGGTTGACGGAGTAATAGTTGCCGATTTAGGTATTATGAATACTATTAAAAAATATGCACCGTCTTTAAATCTTCATGTAAGCACTCAGGCAAGTATAACCAATTACGAAACAGTTAAGTTTTATAAAGAAGCGCTTGGTGCAACAAGAGTTGTTCTTGCAAGGGAACTGTCATTAGAAGAAATAAAGGAAATAAAAGATAATAACCCTGACCTTGAAATAGAATGTTTTGTGCATGGAGCGATGTGCATATCCTATTCAGGAAGATGCCTTTTATCTAACTATATGACAGGCAGAAACTCAAACGAGGGGGACTGCGCTCAGTCTTGCAGATGGAAGTATCATCTTATGGAAGAAAAACGCCCGGGACAATATCTTCCAGTTTATGAGGATGAGAGAGGAACATTTATCTTTAATTCAAAAGATATATGTATGATAGAGCATATTGATAAACTTGTAAAAGCAGGAGTTTCAAGTTTTAAAATAGAGGGAAGAGTTAAGAGCGAATATTATGTTGCAACGGTTGTAAAAGCATATAGAGACGCCATAGACGATTATTTTAACAATAAACCGTTCAATAAGGAATTAGAAGACGAACTTAAAAAAATAAGCCACAGACAATATACCACAGGTTTTTATTTTGGAAAACCTGATAACACAGCACAGGTTTATACAACTAATTCATATGTAAGAAGTTATGAACTTATAGGCACTGTAACCGAGTATTTAAAAGATACAAAAGAAGTGGTAATAGAGCAAAGAAACAGATTTTTTAAAGACGACGAACTTGAAATTTTAATGCCTGACCAACCGTGTTTAAAATTAAAGGCAACAAAAATTATAAATGAAGATAATGAAGAAATAGATATTGCTCCTCATCCAATGAATAAAGTAAGAATTCCTTGTGATATAGAAATTAAACCTGGTTCGTTTGTAAGAAAAGAAAAATTACTTTAAAGTAATGCTAAAAAAATATCCTTTGATAAAAAGGATATTTTTTTAATTTGTCGAAATTATAATATAGAAAGCAACGAAAAGAGGTGTTACCGTTGAGACCGCAAGACTTAGAAGAAAAAGAGTTTAAAGGTATGTATATATATGCGGATAAAACGGTGCATTTTTCGCTATATATAAGTGCCTCACATTCCTTTAAGGAATTATAATATGCCTTTAATATATATTATTTAAAAGGCATATTACAAATATTTTGTAACATTGGAGGACTTATTATGAAAATCAAAATAATCGAAAAAAAATACAACGCAACCGAAAAAATGAAAGAAAAAATGGAAAAGAAACTTTCTAAGTTCGATAATTTTTTCGAAGACAATTCAGAAGCCCAGGTTGTTTTGATTAAGGAAAAAGAAAGAGAAATAGTTGAAATAACTATTCACACAAAAGATACTATCTTTAGAGTAGAGCAGTCTACAAGAGATATGTATGAATCTTTTGACGAATGTATTGAAAATTTAAAGAAACAGATAAGAAAATATAAAACAAAACTGGAAAAACGTTTTAAAGGAAAGAAAATTGAAGCAATCGACTGGGAGCCATATGATTTTCAGGATGAGTACTCCGAAGAAGATTTCAATATTATAAAAACTAAAACAATTTCCGTTAAACCAATGTTTGTAGAAGAGGCAATACTTCAGATGAATCTTCTTAACCACCAGTTCTTTATCTTTAAAAATGCAGAATCAGGTCTTACCGATATAGTGTATAAAAGAAAAGACGGAGATTACGGTTTAATAGAAACTAAATAGATAATAAGAATTTTTTAATATATGCAGAGGGTTTTTGCCCTCTGCTTTTTTGTTACTTTTTAAAAAAGAAAAATCAAATTTTTTTACCTAAAAAGTATTGACAAACTAAGACTGGTGTAATATAATAACTTAGGTTGTAAAGGCAAAGTACTTTACATTGCCGAAATAAGAGGTGAGTTTCTTGGCAAAAGATTTAAAAATGTGTGTTCTTCTTGATATATACGGAGAGATTATCACCGAAAAGCAATATGAAGTGATGGATTATTATTATAATCAGGATTATTCTCTTAAAGAAATCAGTGAGCAGTTAAATATTACCCGTCAGGGAGTAAGAGATGCAATAAAAAGAGCAGAGCAAAGTATTTTAGAGAGTGAAGAAAAACTTAAACTTAGCGAAAAGTTTCTTGCAAACCGTATAAAATTAGAAAAAATAGGGGTAATTTTAGAAGAGATTGACACTCTTAATAATAAAGAAGTAAAAAACAGTCATATCAGTAACCTTATAAAAGAAATTGCCGATACTATTTTGGAACTTGATTTTTGATTATAAAGGATGTGAGATATAGTGGCATTTGATAATTTAAAAGACAGATTATCCGATATATTTAAAAATTTAAGAAAAAAGGGTAAACTTTCCGAGGATGATGTTAAGGTTGCAATGCGTGAAATAAGAGTTGCACTCTTGGAAGCAGATGTTAACTTTAAAGTTGCAAAAGATTTTGTTAAATCAGTAAGTGAAAAAGCAGTCGGAGAGCAGGTTTTAGAAAGTCTTACTCCCGGTCAGCAGGTTATAAAAATCGTTAATGAAGAGTTATGTGCTCTTATGGGGGGAGAAAACGAGAAAATAAAGTTTTCAGACAGTCCGCCTACGGTTATAATGCTTGTCGGTCTTCAGGGTACAGGTAAAACCACTACCTGCGCAAAACTTTCAGGCATACTTAAAAAACAGGGTAAACGCCCAATGCTTGTAGCCTGTGATGTTTACCGTCCTGCAGCAGTTAAACAACTTATCACAGTAGGCTCATCATTTAATGTTCCCGTATATTACGAGGAAGATTCAAAAGAGCCTGTTAAAATAGCAAAAAATGCAATAGAAAAAGCAAAAAGAGATTTAAATGATGTTGTAATTATTGATACAGCAGGGCGTCTTCATATTGACGAGGATTTAATGGCAGAGTTAGAAGCCATAAAGGAAAGTGTTAAACCTACCGAGATTTTGCTTGTTATAGATGCTATGACAGGTCAGGATGCGCTTAATTTTGCAACTAAGTTTGACGAAAGGCTTGATATTACAGGCATAATTGTTACCAAACTTGACGGTGATGCCAGAGGCGGTAGCGTTCTTTCAGTTAAAGCGATTACAGGCAAAAGTGTTAAATATGTCGGTATGGGAGAAAAACTTAACGAACTTGAGCCTTTTTACCCAGACAGAATGGCGTCAAGAATTTTAGGAATGGGCGATGTTCTTACTCTTATTGAAAAAGCAGAAGAAGCATTCGACTTAAAAAAAGCCCAGGAACTTGAAAAGAAAATGAAAACCAAAACTTTCACTTTCACAGATTTTCTTGACCAGATAGATCAGATAAAGAATTTAGGGCCTATTGAAAATATTTTAGGAATGCTTCCGGGTGTTAATAAAAAAGCACTTGCAGGAGTAAAAATTCCTGAAAATCAGTTTGATAAAACAAAAGCGATTATCCTTTCTATGACATTAAAGGAAAGAGAAAATCCGTCAATTATAAATCTTTCAAGAAAAGAAAGAATTGCAAAAGGAAGCGGAACTTCCGTTCCCGAAGTAAATGCTCTTTTAAAACAATTTGAGCAAATGAAGAAAATGATGAAGCAGTTTTCAGGTAAAAAACTTCCAAAGCATTTTCGAGGTATGTTTTAGTTAATAAAAAAATAAATAAATAAAAAAATGGAGGAATTTAACATGGCAGTTAAAATCAGATTAAAAAGAATGGGTGCTAAGAAAACACCTTTTTACAGAGTAGTAGTAGCAGATTCAAGATCACCAAGAGACGGTAGATTTATCGAAGAAATCGGCACATACAATCCTTTAACAAAGGAAAAAGAATTCAAAGTAGATGCTGAAAAAGCAAAGAAATGGATTGCAAACGGTGCTCAGCCTACAGATACTGTTAGAGATTTACTTAAAAAGAACAACATAATTTAAGGGTGAAGTTATGAAAGACTTACTTAACTATCTTGCTTCCTCATTGGTTGACAACCCAGAAAGTGTTAAAATTGAGGAAAGAGAAGAAGAAAGAACTATTTACTATACCCTTCAAGTTGACGAAAAAGATATGGGTAAAATCATCGGTAAACAGGGCAAAAATGCTCAGGCTATAAGAACTCTTATGAAAGCCGCCGGTGCAAAAACTGATAAAAGGATTATAGTTGATATAATATGAGTAAAGTTGAAGTTGGCAAAATTGTCAATACAAGAGGTTTAAGAGGCGAAGTCAAAATATATCCTTATTTAGACGAGATTGAGGTATTTAACGAGTTTGAATATCTTTTAGTTGATAATAAGGAATATAAAATAAAAGGAATAAAATTCTTTAAAAATATGGTTTTTGTTACCTTTTTTGGTGTAGACTCTGTTGAAGCGGCAGAAAGTTTAAAAAATCAATTAGCAGAAGTGTATGTTAAAGATTTGCCAGAACTTTCTGACGGAGAATTTTATATAAAAGATATATTGGGCATGGAAGTTGTAAAAGACGACGGAGAAAAGTTAGGAATTATAAAAAATGTTTTAAGAACAGGTTCCAACGATGTCTACGAAGTTGAAAGAGACGGTAAAAAGCCTATGTATCTTCCTGCTATTAAGGATGTTATTATTAACACAGACCTTGACTCTAACCGTATGACTGTGCATATTATACCGGGCTTAGATGAAATATGAGAATAGATATTTTAACTTTGTTTCCAGATATGATTATGGGAGTATTGGGAGAATCGGTTACAGGGCGTGGCCTTAAAAACAACCTGTTTGAACTTAACTTAGTTGATATAAGAGATTTCACACTGGATAAGCACAGAAGGGTTGACGATTATCCGTATGGCGGAGGAGACGGAATGGTTATGCAGGTTGAACCAGTTATAAGAGCGTATAACCATGTAAAAAAAGAAAATTCAAGGTTTATCTTTTTAACTCCTCACGGTAAAACCTTTAATCAGAGTATGGCAAAAGAACTTTCAAAAGAAGAACACCTTATATTTCTTTGCGGTCATTATGAGGGAGTGGACCAAAGGGTTATTGATATACTAAACCCTGAAGAATTATCTTTAGGCGATTTTGTATTAACAGGTGGCGAACTGGCTGTAATGCCTATATGCGATAGTATTTTGAGGCTTCTTCCGGGAGTTTTGGGAAACGAAAATTCTATAAAAGAAGAATCTTTTGAAAATAATCTTTTGGAATATCCGCAATATACAAGGCCCGAAGAATATGAGGGGCATAAAGTTCCCGAGGTCTTATTATCAGGCCATCATAAAAACATAGAAGACTGGCGTTTTGAAAAATCATTGGAAGCAACATTTAAAAAAAGGCCGGATCTTCTTGAAAATGCCAATTTAAGTAAAAAACAGGAAGAAATTTTAGAAAATATTAAAAAAAGTCTTGCAAAAGACAAATAATTATGATACAATGTTAAACTGTATTAGGGTGTTCCTCTGATAGTTAGCAATGAATTTTGCTTAAGGGCTATTTATGAATTCCCAGGCAAGAAGGGAGGATAAAGCAATGGATATCATTAAATCTATTACTGCTGATCTTATAAGAACAGATTTGCCTGAATTAAATATTGGTGATACTGTTAGAGTTTTCGTTAAAGTTCGTGAAGGTAACAGAGAAAGACTTCAGGCTTTTGAAGGAACTATTATCAGAAAGAAAAATGGTGGAATCGCAGAAACATTTACAGTTAGAAGAGTTTCTTACGGTGTAGGTGTTGAAAGAACATTCCCTGTTAACTCACCTAATATAGGTAAAATCGAAATTATTAGAAAAGGTAAAGTTAGAAGAGCTAAACTTTATTATCTTAGAGACAGAGTTGGTAAAGCAGCTAAAGTTAAAGAAAGAATCTAATAATAAAAAAAGGGGCTTGAAAGCACTTGCATTATGTGTGAGATGTTTTTAAGCCTGTTTTACTTTTTGGAGGTATTTTAATGAGCGAAAATATTGAAAACAACAATATGAATGATGAAACATTTGAAAATATAGAAAATAACGAACAAGATGTAAAAAACGATTCTTCCGAGGAAATAATATTTGAAGTATTTGAAGAAAATGAGCCGAAAAAGAAGAAAAGTTTTATTAAAGAACTTTTTGACTGGGTAGTGTCAATCGCTGTTGCTCTGCTTATAGTAACCGTTCTTCATCTATACGTTTTTGTAAATGTTGAGGTAGACGGTGCATCAATGAATTCTACCTTAACACATGGAGACAGGCTTTTTGTTTCAAGGCTTTTTTACACACCGAAAAATTCTGATATAGTGGTACTTGCGCCTACCCTAAAAGAAGGCACTATTGTAGGAAAAAGCATTATTTCCTATAATTCAAAAGAAAAGCCTTTATATATAAAAAGAGTAATTGCAACCGAAGGGCAGACAATAGATATTAAAGACGGCAGAGTTTATGTAGACGGTGCTTTAATTGATGAGCCATATCTTGATGAGGGCGTATTCACTTTAGAAAAGTCTACCGAACTTCCTTTAACAGTTCCGAAAAATTGTGTTTTTGTTATGGGAGATAACAGAAACAACTCTTCAGACAGCAGAGACGCAAGAGTCGGCATTGTAAGAAGAGAGCAGATTGTAGGAAAAGCAGTTTTCAGACTGTTACCGTTAAATAAATTCGGAGGAATAAAATGAATATAAACTGGTTTCCCGGTCATATGAAAAAAACCGAGGGGCTTATAAAAGATAACTTAAAATTAGTTGATATAGTAATTGAACTTGTTGATGCAAGAGTTCCTCTTGCATCCAAGAACCCTTTGATAGACGAGATTATTAAAAATAAGCCTCGTCTTGTTGTGTTTAATAAATCGGATATGGCAGACGATAATATCACAAACGACTGGATAAACTATTACAGAAAACAGAATATTAAAGTGGTTAAAACAAATTCGATTGACTCAAAAAGTTTTAGCAATGTATATGAGGGCATAAACGAAGTTTTAAAAGAAAAAATAGAAAAATATAAAGAAAATAACCTTAATCTTGTTATAAAAATGATGGTAGTAGGAATACCTAATGTGGGTAAATCTTCTTTTATAAATAAGATTTCCAAAAGAGCAGGTGCAAAAACAGGCGATAAACCGGGCGTTACAAAAGGCAAACAATGGGTGAGGCTTCAAAAAGGGTATGAATTGCTTGACACTCCTGGTATTTTATGGCATAAATTCAGCGATGAAATTGTCGCAAGAAAACTTGCATTTGTAGGCTCTATAAAAGACGAGATATTAGATATTGAAGAACTTGCTTTTTATCTTCTCGATTTTTTAAAAAATAATTATCCTGATAATTTAAAGGATAGATATAAGGTTGATTTTACCCCTGAGGCTGATACTTATGAACTTATGGAAGAAATAGCAAAGAAACGAGGCTTTGTTATAAGAGGGGGAGAAATTGATTTAACAAGATGCGCCAATACAATTTTAGATGAATTCAGAGGATTGAAACTTGGCAGAATAAGTCTGGAGAAACCATTATGAGCCTTATAGAATTTGACAGAGAAATTAAAAAAGAAGGATATAATATAATATGCGGGGTAGATGAAGCAGGAAGAGGTCCTCTTGCAGGTCCTGTGTATGCCTGTGCAATAATTATGAAAGAAGACTTCATAATACCTGATGTTAACGACTCTAAAAAACTTACCGAGAAGAAAAGAGAAGCGCTTTACGATATAATTTTAGAAAACGCATATTGTTATTCTGTCGCATCAGTAGACGAGGAAGAAATTGACAGGATAAATATTTTAAATGCCACATTAAAAGCAATGGATATGGCTATAAATAACCTTAAAATAAAGCCTGATTTAGCTTTGATTGACGGAAACCAAAACAGAGGTATTATCTTAAATAACCGTACAGTGGTAAAAGGCGATGCAAAATCATATAATATTGCAGCAGCATCTATAATTGCAAAAGTAAGCAGGGACAGATTTATTTTAAAAATGGATGAAATCTATCCAGAATACGGTTTTAAAAATCATAAAGGCTACGGTACAAAAGAGCATATGGAAGCATTAAGAAAATACGGGCCTTTAAAAATTCACAGAAAGACTTTTTTAAAAAACCTATGAAAAAAAGAGAAAAAGGTAACTTAGGCGAAAGTATTGCATCTTTATACCTTAGTTTAAAAGGCTATAAAATCTTAAAAAGAAATTATACTCTAAAAGGCGGAGAAATAGATATAATAGCCTCAAAAAATGATGAAATTGTAATTATAGAAGTAAAAACAAGAAAAAATGATAATTTTGGCGCTCCGAAAGAAGCAGTTGATAAAAATAAAGCAAAGCATATAATATATGGAACCAAAGTATTTTTAAATAAAAATTTTTTATTTGATAAAAAGGTAAGGTTTGATATAATCGAAGTTTATCTTCCAAAACTTAAAATTAATCATATTAAACACGCTTTTGAAATTTTTTAATCTAGAAATTTCAAAAATTGCTTGAAATATATGGAATTTTATGATAAAATGAAATAAATTTATCTTTAAAATTCACGGAGGAAATGAGAATGGGCTTAACCATAAGTAATAAAGCAGCAGGTATTTCACCGTCTCCAACCCTTGCTATCGATTCAAAATTTAAAATGATGAAGCAAGAAGGCATTGATGTTGTAGGCTTTGGAGCAGGAGAACCTGATTTTGATACACCTAAACATATAAAAGATGCTGCTATTAAAGCAATAATGGACGGGGCTACAAAGTACACCCCTGCATCAGGTACAGTTGAAATTAAAAAAGCAGTAGTTAATAAATTAAAAGAAGAAAACGGTCTTTCTTATGATATTTCAGAAATAGTAGTTTCAAACGGTGCAAAGCATTCGCTTGTCAATGCATTTATGGCAATACTTAACCCTGAGGACGAGGTTATTATCCCAACACCTTTCTGGGTAAGTTATCCTGAAATGGTTAAACTTGCAGACGGTAAACCTGTCTTTGTTGAAACTTATGAAGAAAACAACTTTAAGTTTTCTATTTCTGATTTAGAAAAGGTTTTAACCACTAAAACAAAAGCACTTGTTTTAAACAACCCGTCAAACCCTACAGGGATGCTTTATACAAAAGAAGAACTTAAAGAAATAGCAGACTTTGCTATAAAGAATAACATATATGTTATCTCTGATGAAATATATGAAGCACTTGTTTATGACGGAAAAGAAAGTTATGTAAGCATAGCAAGTTTTAATGACCAGATAAAAGACTTAACAATTATTGTAAACGGTGTCTCTAAAACTTATGCTATGACAGGGTGGAGAATAGGCTATACTGCATCTAATATAAAAATTGCAAAAGCGATGAGCAATATCCAGAGCCATGCAACATCCAACCCTAATTCTATCGCACAGGTTGCGGCAACTGCAGCGCTTAACGGTCCTAAAGATGAAATGTTAAAAATGAAAGAAGCGTTCTCTAAGAGAAGAAACCATCTTGTTGATTTAATAAATAATATAGATGGCGTATCCTGCATTAAGCCTGACGGTGCATTTTATGTAATGATGAACATATCATCACTTTTAGGCAAAACTTATAATGATACAGTAATAGATAATGTTGATACATTATGCGAACTTCTTTTATCAGAAGTTAAACTTGCTCTTGTTCCGGGTACTGGGTTTGGAGCACCAAACTATGTAAGATGGTCTTATGCTACAAGTATGGATAACATAAATGAGGGTGTAAAAAGGCTTTCGCTGTTCATAGATAACTTAAAGTAAAGATAAATAAAAAGTTTATCAATCAGCGATTGATAAACTTTTTTAATATTTAACAAGGAGAAAAAATATGAAAATTGCATTTATCGGCGCAGGTAATATTGCATCTGCAATAATCGGTGGAATTGTAAAAGAAGGCTCAGTAAAAAAAGAAGATATTTTAATTTATGATGTTAATAAAAATGTTTATGAAAAATATAAGAATGATGGTATGTCCTTAATGGATAGTTTTTCCGATGCCCTTTTGGCAGATATTATTTTTCTTACCGTAAAGCCTCAGTTTTATAATGATGTTTTATCCGATATGAAAGATATAAAAAATAAAGTAATAGTTACCGTTGCCCCTGGCATTACTATTAAAAGAGTTAAAGGATATCTTGATTACAGCAATAAAATAATAAGAACAATGCCAAACACTCCTTTAATGGTAGGCGAAGGTATGACTGTTATGGCAAAGGACGAAAATGTCAGTGATGAAGAATTTAATTTTGTAAAATCTCTTTTTGAAAAATCAGGCAAAGTGCAGATTATAAAAGAAGAGTTAATAGATGCAACTATTGCAGTTGCAAGTTCCTCTCCTGCATATATTTATATGCTTATAGAAACATTGGCAGACGGGGGAGTTTTAAACGGTCTTACCAGAGACAGTGCGATTAAAATGGCAGCACAAGCAGTTTTAGGCTCTGCAAAAATGGTGTTGGAAACTGGAATTCATCCTGGAGAACTTAAGGATATGGTTTGTTCCCCTAACGGAACAACAATTTGTGCAGTAAAAGAACTTGAAGATAAGAATTTCAGAGGCACTCTTCTTAGTGCTATGGATAAATGTTATAAAAGAACAAAGGAAATGTAGGGAAAAATTATGTTGTATGGATTTCTTGCCGGACTTACAGTTATTATAAGCAGTATATCAGGCTCTGTTTTAGGAATTTTAGTAAAAAAAATATCCCATAAAACAAATGATGCCTTGTTAGGCTTTGCAGCAGGTGTTATGCTTGGCGCTGCCTTTTTAGGTTTGCTTCCGTCTGCTTTTTTAGATACAAATACCATAAAACTTAACTTACTGGCAGTTTTGGGAGTGTTTTTGGGTGCTTTATTTATAAGTGTTATTGATAAATTTGTGCCTCATATACATATCCATTCAGACGGGGAAATAAAAGAGGATAACAAAAAATATAAATCAACCAACAGAATCTTACTTTTAATTATTGCAATCGCTATCCATAATATTCCTGAAGGGTTGGCAACAGGTCTTTCGTTTGCCGAAGGTTTAACTAAAGAAGGGCTTATTATTGCTCTTTCTATGGTAGTGCAGAAAATTCCTGAAGGGCTTATTGTGGCAGTTCCTCTTATTATGTCAGGTATGAGTAAGGCTAAAACATTTCTAATATCTCTAATTGTCGCTCTTATGATGCTTCCTGGTGTTATATTGGGGATAATCTTAGGAACACTTCCACCGGTACTTCTTTTGTTTTTCAATGCTTTTACATTCGGCGCAATTATTTATGTTGTGTCAGACGAAATTATACCCGAATCTCATGAGCACGGATTTCAAAAAAATGCAACCTTTGCCTTAATTACAGGTATTTTAATGGTTGTACTTATAGGTTTAATTTAATAGTTTGTTTATTTTTAGTGCAGTACCTTGTTAGGTACTGCATTTTTTATTGCAAAAAAAGCATAATAATATTATATTGCATTAATAAAAATATTATGTTAAAATAGAAAATGCCAAACCAATTGAATATTTTTAGCCATAAGTGCGTATTTTTACAATAGGTAAAAATATAGCTTCTTTTTTGCGTGCTTATGGCTGATGCAATTGGTTTGGCGACCGGAGCTGTATTTTTCGGTGTATGGCCTCGGCCATACACTTTTTTAATTTGATAAATATCCTTTAAAAAGTGTACTAATTCCAACCGACAGAAAGGATGTTTTTTATGAAAAAATTAAAAATCTTATTTATGGTGGTTGCCTTAACCTTTGCACTTTCCTTAACTGTATCTGCACAAGGCGATATATCGGTTTATGTAGACGGAGAGGAAGTTATATTTGATGTAAACCCTCAAATTATCGACGGACGAACAATGGTTCCTATGAGAGGCATTTTTGAAAAACTTGGTGCATCGGTAGAATGGGTTTCTGATACTAAGACAATAGTAGGAACAAAAAATGAAAAAACAGTTGTTATGCAGGTTGATGATAAAATGTTAGTTAAAGATAGCAGTGTGTCATCTTTAGATGTGGCACCTGTTATAATAGACGGAAGAACTTTAGTCCCTGTAAGAGCAGTAGCAGAAAGTCTTGATGTTTCGGTTAAATGGGATGATGTAAATAAAAGTGTTTTAATTACTTCTAATGACGAGAATACATATAGTGTTATTTTAGGCGAAGAACTTGCCAGTCCTTACGGTTGGGAATCTAAAGGCTGGACAGGTGATTTTAAAAACGGATTTAAACATACCATAGGCGAAGTAACACCTTTAGTATTTAATATGCCTGAAAACACAGGAACTAACCTTTATCAGATAGAATTTGATGTAACTGACTGTTCTAAAGCATCCAGCCCTAATGCTTCGGTTGCATTCAGTGTGGTAATAGGAAATTCTGAACCTTTTATAACCTATAATGGCGGAGGCCCAAAACATTATGCATTCGGTATCCGTTCTAAAGAAAATGGTGATTTTAAAATATTACTCACAGATATTGCAGACCCACTTAAAGAGTCAGGCATTTTTGATGGAACTATAAAAAACATTTCAATTAAAAAAATAATATCTGAAAATTCTGCAGAAGTTGAATTTTTAGACGAAAACGGAAACAAAACAGTAGAAATGCAACTTTCAGATTCATCGCAAGGAAATGTATATCTTGGGAAAAATGTCGGTCAGTATAATACAACAGGAGAACTTAATGTCGGTATAGGCAAAGATGCTATGGCTAATAACACAAGCGGGTACTGGAATACCGCAATCGGCACTGAAGCACTTCGTGATAATACAGTAGGAAGCCGTAATGTTGCATTGGGAAGACTTGCACTGGCTGAAAATATAAGCGGAGATAGAAACTATGCAATAGGAACTTTTGCACTTACCAGAAATACAACAGGAAGATTTAATATTGCAATAGGTGCAGATGCATTATGGCGTAATACCTCTGGCCAGAGAAATATAGCCCTTGGTTCAGCATCACAAACTGATACTACAAATGGTAATGACAATATATCGGTTGGTCACGGAAGTATGGCTGGCCGTGTTGGCGGAAAATCTAATATAGCAATAGGTTCTTACGCACAAAAAGGAGTATCAACTACCAACAATAACAATATAGCAATAGGAGAAATGGCTCAATATAAAGGTGGCGGTGGCGACTACAATATTTCTATCGGAACAAGTTCAGGTAATAAAATGACTTCTGTAAAAAATGCAAACGGACAGGAAGATAAAGCAACCAGTAATGTAGGTGTGGGACATTCTACATTATCAAATACTACTACCGGTAAATATAATGTAGGTATCGGGCATTTAGCAGGATATGCAAATGAAAACACTTCCAATAATGTATATGTAGGGATGCACTCAGGTAAGGATAACAAAGGGTCATCAAATACACTTATAGGTGCATATAGTGGTGCTAATCTTACAGGCGGAAACAATAATATATTAATAGGCTACAGAGTGGATGCATCAAAAGCAAACGGTTCAAATGAGTTAAATATTGGTAATACTCTATACGGAGATTTGAAAAATAAACTTGTAGGAATAGGAACACAAAACAGTGCAGAAGTAAATGCTATTCTTGAAATTGCTGCAAGTAATGGAAAGTATCCATCTCTTTTAATAAACGCAGGAACACTTAGCAATACTTTATCTGATGGAGCATTGGAATTTGATGGTGTTAATCTTTACTTTACAAGAAATGGTGTAAGAGAAAAATTAATGTTTGAATCTGATGTTAAAGCAATGATTGAAGAAATTGTTAAAGAATATGTTGCAAAATAGAATTGCCCAAAAGAATATAAAAAACTTCGGAATTAAAGTTCCGAAGTTTTTTAAATTAAATAATATTAAATGTAAGTTTGCTGTCTTTACAACCAACTTCAACCAAGTCGTTATACTTTAATTTTTCGTTTATATACATATCTGCAAGTACTGATTCTATTTCTTTTTGAATAAGTCGCCTTAAAGGCCTTGCGCCAAACTTTTCGTCATAACCTTTAGTGGCAAGATAATCTTTTGCATCTTCTGTAAGTCTTATTTTAATTTCCTTATCGTCAAGGTCTTTTTGTAAATCAGAAATCATTATATCTACAATCCCTTTGATATTTTCTTTAGATAGATGATTAAATATAACAATTTCGTCAACCCTGTTTAAAAATTCAGGACGGAAAAATTCTTTTAAAGCGCTTTTTACCTTTTCCTTGCTTGACTCTTTCTCATTTTCAATAAACCCAAATGATGAACTTCGGTAATCAGACCCTGCATTAGATGTCATAATAACCACTGTATTTTCAAAATGAACAGTCTTTCCGTGGCTGTCTGTAAGTTTTCCGTCATCTAAAACCTGAAGAAGAATATTAAATATATCAGTATGTGCTTTTTCAATTTCATCAAAAAGAATAATTGAATAAGGGTTTCTTCTGACCTTTTCTGTAAGAAGACCTGCATTGTCATATCCAACATATCCAGGAGGAGAGCCGATAAGTTTTGATACTGTGTGTTTTTCCATATATTCAGACATATCAAATCTTATAATTGCATCTTCTGTACCGAGAATTTCTTTTGAAAGAGTCTTTACAAGTTCGGTTTTACCAACACCTGTCGGCCCGACAAATATAAAGGAAGACGGTTTTTTCTTCTTTATAAGACCTGCTCTGTTTCTTCTTATAACTGAAGAAACTGTGTCAAGAGCATCATCCTGTCCTACAATTCTTTCGTTCATTCTTTCTTTTAAATCTTTTAAAAGTTTAATATCGTTTTCCTTAAGGTCGGTGATAGGAACGCCTGATAACTTTTCAACCACCGTAACAACATCTTCAACCGTAACAGGAAGATTTAATGAATCTTTTTCAAGTTCCTTTATCCTGTCATTTATCTTTAATTCTTCCATTTTAAGTTCAGAAATTTTCTGATAATCAGGATCAATATTTTCTTCCACTTTTTCTAAGTTTTCTCTTTCTTCTATAACTTTTAAAAGTTTTTTGTTAAGAGTGTTAAGTTCTGCAAGTTTTTTGTTCTCTAAGTTTTTCTTAGACCCGCATTCGTCTATAAGGTCAATAGCCTTATCAGGCAAAAATCTTTCAGGAATATATCTTTTAGAAAGTGAAACTGCAGTTTTTAAAACCTCATCAGACAAAGTGATGTTATGATAATTTTCATAAAACGGTCTTAACCCTTTTAAAATTTCAAATGAATCTTCTTCGCTTGGCTCGTCAATATTAACAGGGGCAAATCTTCTTTCTAAAGCAGAGTCTTTTTCAATGTGCTTTCGGTATTCGTTAAAGGTTGTAGCACCGATAACTCTTATTTCCCCTCTTGAAAGAGCAGGTTTTAGAATGTTTGCAGCGTTCATTGCTCCGTCTGCATCTCCTGCAGCCACAATATTATGAAGTTCGTCAATAACTAAAATAACATTTTTTCTTGCCTTAACTTCATCAATTAGTTTTTTAAGTCTTCCCTCAAACTGACCTCTAAACTGTGTACCTGCCAAAAGGGCAGTAAAGTCTATTAAATACACTTCAAAATCAAGCAGTTTTTCAGGAACATTGCCTTTTACAATATTTATAGCAACACCTTCTGCAACAGCAGTTTTACCAACCCCTGGTTCGCCTAAAAGCACAGGGTTATTCTTTGTTTTTCTGTTTAAAATATGAAGAACACGCTCAATTTCTTTTTCTCTTCCTACAACAACTTCAAGTTCGTTACCTCTTGCACGACGGGTAAGGGAAGTTCCATAAATTTCAAGCATACTCTTTGAATCAATTTTTTCTCCTTTTGAGGAGGCTTCGTTTTTGGATGAATCGAAGTTAGGAGGAAGTGTCATACTGTTGCCCTCTCCCATTTCGTTTAAAAAATCCCCCATTTCAGAGTTTAAGTTTTCTAAATCGGCATCGGATATACCAAGTTGATTCATCATCTGTTCCAACGGTTTTATTCCCATAGTTTTGGCACACGCAAGGCAATATCCTTCATTTACCTGCTTACCGTTTTCAAATTTATTGATAAATACAACAGCCATGTTTTTCTTGCATTTACAACATATCATATATATAAATCTCCTTTTGTTTTAAAACATATCACATTATAAATCATATACTAAAAAACAAATAATTTCAATATTTTTTAAAATAATTTACATACTATTAATAAATGCACAAAACTAAAAAATTATTATTAGAATAATTTAGTGTTGTACTTAAAACGGAGGATAAAATGATAAAGTTAGAGGGTATAAACAAAGAATATATCTTAGGGAAAACAAAGGTCAAAGTTCTGGAAGATATTAACATAAAAATAAATAAAGGGGAGTTTGTGGGTATTGTAGGCCAATCGGGAAGCGGAAAATCTACATTATCAAATATAATTGCAGGGCTTTTAAAACCAACAGGAGGTAAAGTGGAAATAGAGGGAAGGGATATATGGAGTTTGGGGGATAGAAAAATAAGCGAATTTCGCAATAAAACTTTAGGCTTTGTATTCCAGTCTTTTAATCTTATCCCAGGAATGACAGCGCTTGAAAATGTGATGCTTCCTCTGGCATATTCTAAAATAAAGCATAAAAACCGTATAGAATATGCAAAGGAAGAACTTTTAAAAGTAGGTTTAGAAGACAGAATATATCATAAGCCGAATGAAATGTCAGGAGGGCAGATGCAAAGAGTATCCATAGCCCGTGCTATGATAAATAAACCTAAGATAATTATAGCAGACGAGCCGACAGGCAATCTTGACTCTGATTCTTCGGATGTAATAATAAATTTAATAAAACAAATCAATAAAAACGGAGTAACCGTAATTATGGTAACCCATAACTTAGATTACAAAAAACACTTTACAAAACTTATAACATTAAGAAACGGAAAAATAATTTAAAAAAATTTAAAAATATTCTTGACAAAGCACTCTATTATATGTATAATATATTTTGCGTTGGTAAAAAACTGACTGTTTTCGAGGCGTAGCTCAGTTTGGTAGAGTGCTTGGTTTGGGACCAAGATGCCGCAGGTTCAAGTCCTGTCGCCTCGACCACCTTTTTGATAAAAAAGGGTATTGACAAATCGGTAATAGTATTTTATAATATGAAATGTTGTTACTGAATATTTGCTGGTGTAGCTCAATTGGTAGAGCAGCTGATTTGTAATCAGCAGGTCGCGGGTTCGAGTCCCATCACCAGCTCCAGGGAGAGTTCCCGAGTGGCCAAAGGGGGCAGACTGTAAATCTGTTGGCTCCGCCTTCGGTGGTTCGAATCCACCCTCTCCCACCAAAACGAAAATCCTGTCGAAAGATAGGATTTTTTGTTTTGTATTATTCATTTTTCATTATTCAATATTCATCATTCATTAAGTTTGACAGGATTTTTTAATGAATAATGAATGGTGAAGCCGCTTCGCTAATGAATAATTAATAATTGAATTTCTTTAGTTTTATTGATATAATATCCTTGGTGATGATAATGAAGGAAAACATTTTAATTGAAAAGTCAATAGATTTTGCGGCAAGAATTATAAAGTTACAAAGATATTTAATTAAGGATAAAAAAGAGAGTGTAATATCTAAACAAATAGTTAGAAGTGGTACAAGTATTGGCGCAAATATAAACGAAGCCAATTATGGACAAAGTAAAGCAGATTTTATTTCAAACTCCCACCAAAACAAAAATCCTGTCGAAAGATAGGATTTTTTGTTTTGTATTATTCATTTTTCATTACTCAATATTCATCATTCATTAAGTCTGACAGGATTTTTTAATGAATAATGAATGATGAAGCCGCTCTGCTGATGAATAATTAATAATTACTGTGCTTTGCACATCCCCCCAATTTCTTCCTTTGCATAATTTCAAATATTATGTTAACCTAAATAGGTGTTCAAAAAGGAGGTAAGAATATGAAGATTAAAAGAATATGTATTGTTGCGGCTGTTTTGTCATTAAGTTTATTCAACGCATATGCCTTAGTATCTCATACGGTAGTACCGGGGGACAGTATGTGGAAAATAGCAAATAAATACGAAGTTGGCCTTAGCGAAATAAAAGGGGCTAACCCGCAAATAAAAAATCCTGATTTAATATATCCGGGGGATAAATTAACTATCCCAACACTAAATTCCGAGATTACAGATTATGAAAGAAAAGTTGTAGAACTTGTAAATAAAGAAAGAGCGAAGTATGGGCTATCAGCGCTTACTATGGACTGGCAACTATCCCGTGTAGCAAGAATTAAATCAGAAGATATGAAAAACAACAAATATTTTTCTCACACATCGCCCACATACGGTTCACCGTTTAATATGATGAAAAACTTTGGTATATCGTATAGAAGTGCGGCAGAGAATATAGCAAGAGGGCAGAGAACACCTGAAGCAGTTGTTTCGTCGTGGATGAATTCTTCAGGGCACAGAGCAAATATTTTAAGTTCTAAATATACAAAAATTGGCGTAGGATATGTAAAGGAAGGTAACTATTGGACACAGATGTTTACAGGATAAAAGCAACAATATAAAAAAGGTATTTCAATCATAAGACTGAAATACCTTTTTTTTAAATATGAATTTTGATTAAAATTTTCTTAACAGGTAAACTTTCATTGATTTTCATACCTGGTTTATGTACATCATTTGGGAAGAATATTGCAAATTCGTCTTCGTTAACTTCAAGTGCAACTGCAGAGTCAGTATCGTTATAGAAAGTAACATCTTTTTCAGGGTTGTAAGGGATCATCTCGCTGCATTTTGCAAGGTCTTCCCAATACATCATTTCGTTACCTTTTAGAATATACTGAATGTCAATATAATTATTGTGGTTTTCAAATTTAGCTTCTTCTTTGGAATTATATTCCTGAACGTTTGCATAAACGTTTTTTCCGTCTAATTCATATTTTCCGGTTTCTATTCCTTCTTTTCTGCATTTTTCGATAAATTCAAGACCGATTTTAAAGCCTTCCCCTAATTTAAAATAAAGTTCCTTGTTCTTAATATTATCAAGAATCATTTTATCCACCCTTTCAAAATAATTTGCTAAACTTATTATATCACAGCCTTTGAATAAATCAAGAATATTTTTGATTATACTGTCTTAAAATATTCACAAATTCAGGAATAAAAACAATGATAGAAAAGTAGTTGACTTAAAAAGAATAATATGGTAATATATAAACAATAAAATTAATTAATGGGGGAATAAAAAATGAAACATATTACAACTTTAAAAACATGTAACTTAAAAGAAACAAGTAAAAAAGGCGGATGTGGCGAATGTCAGACTTCTTGTCAGTCTGCTTGTAAAACTTCATGCACAGTTGCTAACCAGAAATGCGAAAGAGTTAACAAATAAAATATTTTAAAAAGTTAAGGGCAATAATCGTAAAGATTATTGCCTTGTTTTTTTATAAATTAAATTTTTATGTTAAAATTTTTCAGAATACCTATAAAAAAAACGCATAAAATAATCTTGGGGTGAAAAATGTGAATGAAAAAAGAAAAAATGAACTGCCGGAAGAGAAAGATTTTAAAGTATCTGCTTTGTGCGATTGTACAGGTCTTGTTGCTGCGGGTATGGGAACAGAGGAAGAACTTTTAAGGTATAACGAGATATATAATTTTATTCAGGAACCTATTGTTAGCGAAGAGGAAAGAAGAAAATAAGACAAAAAGAAGAAAGTCCGGAATTATTCCGGGCTTTTTTTAATAGGTATTATTAGGGGTGGTTTTTTTGAACGCACTTATAATAAAAAGTAATACCAGTAATTTCCCCTTCAGGGTAAAAAAAGAAATGTACGGTAAAATATCAGTTTATAAAATATCAAATGAGTATTTAATAACAAGAAAAAAACTTATAAAAAAGTTAAATAAAGACAGGATAGTTAATATTGCATTTGATAATAATATATCCCATAACTTTATAAGTTTCTTTGAAAGTAAAATAAATGTTGTAACAAAAAATAATATTCTTATAAATAATATGGATAAAATGGCCCTTAAACTATCTAATTATTTAGGTATAAAAGAGGGAACCCTTACTTTAGGAATTATTGACGGTTATAAAACCGATTTTGTAATAAAAAAAGTTATTGAACTAAGAAACAAACTTAAAATGTTATGTATCTATACTAAAAGTCCTGAAAAGATAAGGGGATATGCAGATGCATTTTACAGAGCAACAGGTGTGCCTGTTGTAATAAAAGAGGGGTATAAAAATATTGACTGTGATATTCTTATAAACCTATCAGCATCCGAAATAAAGTTAAACACACTCTCAGGCAAACTCATTGATATTTTTGAAACTTGTAATAAAAAGGGAATAAGCGATATTAAGATAAACTTTAAGGAAGAAGACAATATTTTTAATATAAGCGACGCAGTTTATAATAAAATAATTTCAGACCCATTCAAAGTTGACTTCTTCATATCAAAAAACACTTGACATAAAAGTTTTAAAGTAATATAATAAACTGATAGATTAGTAAATTGGAGGATTTAGCGATGTCTAAAGAAATATTACTTACTGCAGACGGTCTGCAGGGTTTAAAAGACCAACTAGAATTCTTAAAAACAGAAAAAAGAAAGGAAATTGCTGAAAAAATCAAAGAAGCACTTTCTTTTGGCGACTTATCCGAAAATGCAGAATATGATGCCGCAAAAAACGAACAGGCAGAAGTTGAAGAAAAAATCAATAAACTTGAAAACACTATAAAAAATGCAAAGGTAATAGAAGACGATTCCTTAAACGAGGGTATTGTTACCATAGGTTGTAAAGTTAAACTTTTTGATAAAGAGTTTGACGAAGAAATAACTTATTCTATTGTAGGTTCAACTGAAGCAAATCCGGCTCAGTATAAAATTTCAAACGAATCTCCTTTGGGAACTGCTCTTCTTGGCAAAAAAGAGGGAGACGAAGTTTATGTAGATGCACCTCAGGGTGTTATGGAGTTTAAAATTTTAGAGATCACAAAATAGGAGGAATTCTCTTGAGCGAACAGATGATGAATGTCGTTGATACTGATATTAACGAACTTAAAAAAGTTAGAATTGAAAAACTTGATAATTTAGTTAAAGAAGGGAAGGACCCTTTTGTAATCACTAAGTTTTCAAGAACTCATTCCTCTAAAGATATTTCAGAAGGTTATACAACCGAAGAAAGAGAAATTCAGGTTCATGGAGAAACAAAAACCATAACTGCCAAAATCTCTGCTCTTGACGGAAAGAATGTATGTATTGCCGGCAGAATTATGTCTAAAAGAGGTATGGGTAAGGTTGGATTTTGCCATATACTTGATATGGACGGGCAGGTTCAGATCTTTGTTAAAAAAGATATATTGGGAGACGAAGAGTACGAACGCTTTAAAAAACTTGATATCGGCGATATTATAGGTGCAACAGGCGAAGTCTTCACTACTCAGACTGGTGAAATTTCTGTTAGAGTTGATAATATAACTCTTCTTACAAAATCTCTTCAGCCGCTTCCTGAAAAGTTCCACGGAATGACAAATACTGATTTAAGATACCGTAAAAGATATATCGACCTTATTATGAACAATGATGTTAAGGATACCTTTATCAAACGTTCAAAAATTATTTCTGCAATAAGAAAATACTTAGACGGGCAAGGTTTCTTGGAAGTTGAAACACCTATGCTTGTATCAAACGCAGGTGGTGCTGCTGCTCGTCCTTTTGAAACTCATTTTAATGCACTTGGCGAAGATTTTAAACTTCGTATATCATTAGAGTTGTACTTAAAACGTCTTATCGTAGGTGGAATGGAAAAGGTTTATGAAATAGGCAGAGTTTTCAGAAACGAAGGCCTCGATACCCGTCATAACCCTGAATTTACCCTTATGGAACTTTATCAGGCATATACTGATTATCACGGTATGATGGACTTAACTGAAAATCTTTACCGTCATGTTGCAAATGAAGTTCTTGGTACTACAAAAATTGTATATAACGGTATAGAAATGGATTTAGGCAAACCGTTTGAAAGAATAACAATGGTTGACGCTGTTAAAAAATATTCAGGGGTTGACTTTAACGAAATTAAAACTTGTGAGGAAGCAAAAGAAATCGCAAAGAAACATCATGTTGAATTTGAAGAACACCACAAAAAAGGCGATATCTTAAATCTCTTCTTTGAAACATATGTTGAAGAGCATCTTCTTCAGCCTACATTTGTTATGGACCACCCTATTGAGATTTCTCCGCTTACCAAGAAAAAACCGGAAAATCCTGAATATGTTGAAAGATTTGAATTCTTTATGAACGGTTGGGAAATGGCAAACGCATATTCAGAACTTAACGACCCGATTGACCAGAGAGAAAGATTTAAAGCGCAGGAAGCACTTCTTGCATTAGGCGACCAGGAAGCAAATACAACCGATGAAGACTTTATGAACGCGTTGGAAATCGGTATGCCTCCAACAGGCGGTATCGGCTTTGGTATCGACAGAATGTGTATGCTCCTTACTGACTCTCAGGCAATAAGAGATGTTTTATTATTTCCTACAATGAAGCCACTTGATAAATAAAAATTAAAAACTTTAAAACTGCAATATCGGTATACTTCTGATATTGCAGTTTTTTATGTAAAAGTAATATCTTTATAATAAAAGAGCAAAAATTTCAGGACTTCTTAACATATACTTTTGGCAAGGATATGTTAACTGTATCAAAAATATTGAAAAATTTGACTTTTAGTGATATAATAGTTATGCTACATACTATGCTTATAATGGGTTAAGTATATTTATTCGTCGCAAGGTGTACGCTAATTTGGCAAAAGTGTGCACTCTAACTTTATAACCTTGCGAGGAAATGCAAGTATAAGTGTCTAGCAGCCTTATCGTCAGGGTTGTATGTTTTTCGTGCGTAGCTCTGAAATATGGGCTACGCATTTTTTGTTGGGAGGCTTTATAATTATGAGAAAAACCATTTTGAGCTTGATATTAATTTTTAGTATTATGGCAAGTCTTATTTCATTTATCCCTATTACAGTCAATGCAGCTTCAAGTGGCACATGCGGAGATAATTTGACATGGACTCTTGATGACTCGGGAACACTTACAATAAGCGGGATAGGTGATATGGAAAACTACACAAGTGTGTCATCAACCCCATGGTATTCTAATCGCAGTAAAATTAAAACTGTTGTAATAGATGTTGGTGTGACCAGCATAGGAGACAGAGCTTTTTATAGTTTCAGTATTACAAAAGTAACTATTCGGAATAGTGTAAAAAGGATTGGAACTTCTGCGTTTGCTTATTGTTATTATTTAACTGACATAGAACTCCCAAACACCATTGAAAGTATTGATGAATATGCATTCTATTATTGTTGGGATTTAACAGCTGTGGCAATTCCTGATACCGTAACACATATTGGTAACTATGCGTTTTCGTATTGTGAAAGTTTGACAAATATAGTAATACCTAATGGAGTAACAAATATAGAAGGAGGCACCTTGTCCTATTGCGAAAATATAGATAGTATTACAATCGGTAGCGGTGTTGAAAATATCGCAGATACTGCTTTTTATAGCTGTGATAAACTGCGCAAGATAACTGTCAACGATAACAATCAGAATTATAGTTCATTAGATGGAGTGCTTTTTGATAAAAATAAGACAATATTAATTAATTATCCTATAGCAAAAAGTGATGCAGCATATAAAATTCCTGATAGTGTGAAAATCATAGGTAGTTCTGCTTTTTCTAATTGTGATAATTTAGTTAATGTTACATTTCCAGAAGGATTATTGGAAATACGGACAAATGCTTTTTGGGCATGTCGAAATTTATCTAATTTTTCGCTTCCTGAAAGTGTAACCGACATAGGAGTTCAAGCATTTGCCAATTGTCATAGTTTAACAGATGTCGAAATTCCGGATAGTGTTACTAACATTGGGCGTTCAGCTTTTTTTGCTTGTTATGATTTAGTCAATATAAAAATTGGAATCGGGGCAACTAATATTTCGGGTGATGTGTTTGATTCTTGTGATAAGTTGAAAAACATAAATGTAAATGTAAATAATGAAAACTACTGTTCGATTGATGGAGTCCTTTATGATAAAAACAAAAGAACATTGATTCGGTATGGTGCTGGAAGAAGCGAACAGACTTATATCTTGCCTGAAAGCGTTACGGACATTGGCGATTATGTATTTTCTTATTGTGACAACTTAACATATATCTCTATGCCGTCAGGAGTTACACGAATTGGAAACAATGCCTTTTATCACTGTGGCAACTTAGATAATATAACAATTCCAAATGGAGTAATAAGTATAGGAGACTCTGCATTTGCAAGCTGCAGCAATATAACGAGCATAGTGATTCCAGATAGTGTTAAAAGCATAGGTTCGTATGCTTTTGCATGGTGTGGCAGTTTGGAAAATATAACAATAGGGAAAAGCGTTGTAACCATTGGCAACTTCGCATTTGTTACCTGTTCTAATTTGGAAAAGGTATATATATCAGATATTGCGGCATGGTGTAATATCGATTTTAGTGGTAGTGCCTCAAACCCATTATGTAATGACGCAGATTTTTATTTGAATAATGACATAATAGATGATATAACTATCCCTGACAATGTTACAGAGATAAAAGATTACACATTTTATAAATGTCAGAATTTAAAAAGTATAGTTCTATCTGAAAACATAACTAATATCGGCACATATGCTTTTTCTAATTGTTCTGCTTTAGAAAAAATATATATAACAGATTTGCTCGCTTGGTTTAATATTGATTTTGAAAGTATTACCGCAAATCCACTTTGCAATGGTGGAGATTTGATTATTAATGATGAAATACTAACAAATTTAGTTGTTCCAGAAAATGCTACAGAAATTAAAGACTATGTTTTTTATAAATGTACTTCTTTAAAAAACATTACACTTTCTAGTAAAGTAACACACATAGGCACGTATGCTTTCTATGGGTGTTCTAATGTAGTAAGCATTAATGTTCCAAACACTCTGATTGATGTTGATAAGTACGCTTTTTATGGATGCGCAAAACTAAAAGATATTTATTATAACGGAACTGAAGAGCAATGGGGAAAAATATTAATTGCATCAAATAATTCACCTTTGGACACAGCTACTGTTCATTATCCAATATTTGTTAATGGAATTTCTCTTAATAAAACTTCCGTAACTATATTTGTTAACAATACAGAAACGCTTATTCCGACAATATTTCCGTCCAATGCAACAAACAAAAACATAGAATGGATATCGTCAAATGAAGAGGTTGCAACAGTAGATAATGGTGTTGTTACCGCTATTGGAAAGGGCGAAGCAGTGATTACAGCAAAAACAATAGATGGTGGTTATGAAACATCTTGTTTAGTCACGGTTCAGAAGGTTTTTGGTAATGGAATTGATGCAAACGGAATTGAATGGGTTTTGTATGATAATGGACTTTTAAGTATTACTGGCAAGGGGGCAATGCCAAACTATCCTACAACATCAGATATACCTTGGTATAGCAATAGAGCAAATGTAAGAGAGATAGTGATAAGCGAAAATATAACACATATCGGAGACAAAACTTTTTATGGTTGTATTAATGTTCAAAAAGCAACAATACCTAATACAGTAACAACGATAGGTGATAATGCATTTAAAAATTGTGATGAATTGACTATCTATGGTGAAACAGGAACATATGCACAAACATATGCAGCGAAAAACGAAATACCTTTTGTTAATACAAAAACGTGGGATTTAAATGTTGATTTTATTGCCAGCTCTACAAAGTGGTATTTCGATGTTATCGTAGAAGATTTTTCAGGTGAAGCTATTGTTTACGTTGCCACATATGATTCTGATGATAGGATGCTGGATATAAATTCGGAAAATTTTGTTGTAAACGATATAACAAGCCTGTCGTTGGCTAAAAAATCAGATGCATCTTATGCAAAGGTTTTTGTTTGGACATCCCATTTACAACCTATAACATTATCTAAAAAGATAGATTTATAATTGAAGCCTTATTAAATGGATGTGTCAAAAACGAATGTTTTTGGCACATTTCTTTTTATGCTGAAAAACAGGCAATGTTTATTGATTTTGTTGCTAACTCAAAAGAGTATCAGCAATGGCTACCCTTGTTTACTGTATTTCTTGGTACAGGGTGCAGCGTTGGTGAAATTATTGGTTTGACTTGGGAAGATTGCGATTTCAAAGATGGTATTATATCAATCATAATTTGATATACTGGCAACAAGATGATGGTAAATGTGAAATGCACATTACAACGACGAAACGAAATCAGGCAAAAGAATTGTGCCTATGTTTGGAGCGGTACGAAAAGCATTATTACAAGAGAAAATGCGACAGTTTCAAACAGGCTCTAACACAACGATTATAGATGGTTATTTGGGTTTTGTATTCAAAAACAGGTTTGGATATGTACACAATCCCCATGCAATAAACAGAGCCATAAAACGCATTTATGAAGCTTGTAATAAGCAAGAAATTGAACGTGCAGCAAAGGAACGCCGAGAGCCGATATTGATACCACACTTTAGTTGTCATTCATTAAGACACACCTTTTGTACAAGATTTTGTGAGAATGAAACAGACCTGAAAATCATTCAGGAAATTATGGGACATGCAGATATTAGTACAACAATGAATGTGTACAACGAAGCGACAAAGGAGCGGAAACAGGCATCTTTTGCAAGATTGGAAGGTAAAATCAAAATCTGTTAGAGGTTTTACGACAACTTTTACGACATTTTACGACAGAGATATAAGAAATTATAAGGAGATATGTGAAATATCAGGTATTGACAAGGCTTGAATTTATGGGTTATAATAACTTATAAGAAGTTATGGGAATGTGCAAAGTGTATTCCCAACAATGAAGCCACTTGATAAATAAAAATTAAAAACTTTAAAACTGCAATATCGATATACTTCTGATATTGCAGTTTTTATATAATTAATTCTATTTATAATAAAAAACCCTTTAAATTTTATAATATATATGATAGAATTAAGTATATTAAGATTAAAATACGGAGATGAGACGGTTTTGAATTTAATGAAGTTTTTTAGAATTATAACTCTTGTTCTTATTATGTGCATGATGTCTTTAATGGGCGTATTGTCTGCAAGAGTTTATATATATACAGCAAACAATCAGTATGACCTTGGAACTGTTAAGGCTGTGGGTGGCAGAGTGAATATGCTCATTATGGCTACGGACAAGCATACAAAAACACTTACAGATACAATTTTGTTTGCATCGATAAACACTAAGACAAATAAAATAAGTGTTATCTCAATACCAAGGGATACAAGAGTTAATATAAACGGAAGAAATGCAAAAATAAATTCTGCATACGGTGGCAATAACCACCAGAGAGCGATTGAAAAGGTTACTGAAATTATCGGTCTTCCTGTTAACTACTATGCAGTTATAAGCCCTGATATTTTTAAAAACATAGTAGATGTTTTGGGCGGAGTTTCTATCAATGTTCCTGACAGGATGTATTATGTTGACCCTTATCAAGATTTATATATAGACTTATATCCAGGTCCGCAGATTCTTGACGGAGCAAAGGCAGAGCAATTTTGCAGATTTAGAAGCCATCCGTTAGGGGATGTGTACAGGGTTAAAAATCAGCAGATGTTTATTGAAGAACTTTTCAAACAAAAGTTAAACGCTGCAAATATAGACAAAATTGACGATATTTATACAGAGGTTATCTCAAGCGTTAAAACAAACATTGATGTAACTGACCTTACCTCGCTTATGTCAGTTTTAAAAGCAATGACAGGGGACAGTATGGAAACTTATCTTCTTCCTGGTGTTCCGTCTTCTACCTCTTCTGATTATATTCATGACCAGGAGGCAACCAATACATTGGTAAATGAAATATTAGTGTCAAGATAAAAAATTAAGGAGGCTTTTATGTCAGCATTTAAAGCATATGATATAAGAGGAATTTACAATAAAGATTTTAACTGCGATACAGTATATAAAATAGGTTTTTTCCTTAAAGAATTATTTGATGCAAAAGAGATTGCAGTGTGTTTTGATAAAAGAACTTCATCCCCTGAAATTTATGAAAACCTAAAAAAAGGAATTACAGATTCGGGCGCAGATGTTCACTCATTCGGTTTATCAACTACCCCTATGAGTTATTATATAGCAGCAAACAAAGGGTATAAAACAACTGTTATGATTACTGCATCCCATAACCCTAAAGAATATAACGGTCTTAAAATATCAGGCCCCGGAGCAGTTCCCGTAGGGCAGGAAAGCGGTCTTTTAAAATTAAAGGAAATGGTAGAGAATATTACTCCTGTTCCCTGTGATAAAAAGGGCGAAGAAAAGAACTTTAATATAAAAGATGAATACATTTTATATATGAAAAAGAAACTTAAAAGAGTTTCAAACCTTAATATATCCATTGACTGTTCATCAGGAATGGCAGGTCTTGTTGCCAGAGAAATTTTTGGCAAAAAGGCAAATATTATTTTAGATGAGTTAGACGGTAATTTTCCTGCGCATTCGCCTAACCCTTTAGAAGAAAAAGCAAGGAAAATGATAATTAAGGAAGTTAAGGAAAACAAATCTGATATAGGCATAATTTTTGACGGAGACGCAGACAGAGTTATGTTTATTGATAATAAAGGAAGATTTATTTCCCCTGACCTTATGATAAATGTTTTAGCATATGCTTTAATTGAAAATGAGGGGGAAAGGGTAATATGCGATATCCGTTCTTCCAAGTCCTGCAGTGATTATATTAAACTTCTTGGTGGCGAGCCGATTATCTGGAAGGTAGGGCATGTATTTGCCAAAAGCAAGTTAAGAGAAACCGGTGCTCTTTACGGCGGAGAACTTGCAGGGCATTACTACTTTAAAGAATTTTC
This sequence comes from Clostridia bacterium, assembly GCA_017554615.1. Lineage (NCBI taxonomy): Bacteria > Bacillati > Bacillota > Clostridia > Clostridia bacterium. Next base: position 95,245 of record JAFZHY010000013.1, on the reverse strand, counting down.
ATATTGCGACAGTGGTATTTTAGCTGCAATTTATGTTTTAAATACAGTTGCCGAGTGGAAAAGGGATAATATCCGTTTATCTGATTTTATTGATGAGTTTTCAAGCTGGTGTTCATCAGGGGAGATTAATTTTAAAACTGATAAAAAGGAAGAAATAATAAAAAGGGCAGAGGAAGACTTTAAGAAAGAACATTACATTAAGTTTTATGACTTTGACGGTATAAGATTTGATTTTGACGACTGGTGGTTTAACTTCCGTATGTCTAACACTGAACCGTATTTAAGACTTGTTTTAGAGGCTAAAAACAAAGAACTTATGGAAGAAAAATTAAAGTTCATACAAGATAAATATATAAAAAACTGATAAGTAATTACTTATCAGTTTTTTTAAAATATTATAAAAGACTCAACTCTTTTTTAGAAGATAAACTATCAGTTTTTTTCTCAAGAAGTTCAGGGTTTGACATATATTTAAATAAAAGTTTTACTGCTCTTGCATATTCTGCCCCTGAGCATATTCTTTCATCTATTACAATGCCTAAAGGGATATACACCCTTTTACTTACACTTCCGTCTTTTTCCAGGCACACCTTTGATTCATGCTGACCCATGGAGAAGAATACACTTGTTGTCCCGAAATTATATATATGGTGGTACACATACGGCATTTTAATAGACGCCATATTGGTTATAAACATACTTGTATGGAAAGGACTTGCATCAAGAATAACCTTTGGTAAAAGTCCGTATCTGTCAAGCAGTCTTACAAGGCCTATTGCAAGGCTTGGAAGAAGAGGAATACTTAAGAAAAACTTAGCAAGTTTATCTGTAAAGTTCTCTGCTTCGGGTTTTCTGTTTTCAGTAATTGCATTATTCATTTTTTCTGCAACTGAAAAGATATCATCATTTTCATCAAAGAAAAGTTTAACGGTAGTTTCGTTAATAGTATTATCCTCCGTGTTTTTAAGCATAGCATAAGACACGCAGATTTCATTTCTCTGATAAATTTGCTTATTCATAATAAAACGGTTTAGTTCGGGGTATTCACAAACAGTTTTAACAAATGCAGAAACTATAACATTCATTAAAGAGATTTTTACACCCTCTGCTCTTTTTTTCTTGATGTAATTTGAAATAGGCTCATATAAAAGTTCTTCTTTAACCATAACCTGAGCATCACATCTTTGAGGCATAAACATAGATGTAGCCCTGACGATAGGGTCAATTTTTTTATCGGCTCTGCCATCCGGTCTTCTTCCAAACATAATTTTAATCCCCTTTAAAATTTATTGTCTATTTTAATGATAAGATTAGGTTCCCCCTTTTCATCCTTTAACTTTTTACTAATCTCATCTAAAATATAATCTCTCTGATATTGTTTATAAGAAACAGGAACGCATAAATCAAATATAAGGTTAACCTGTTCTTTATGGTTGGTTATTCGCATATCGTGAAAACTAAGTTCTTTGTCAATTTCAAATAAAAGTAAGTTTAATTTATTTTTATAATCTGATAAAAGTTCGCTGTTTGTATCAGTTGGGTCCATATGAATAACAAGATGAACACCAAGTGTATCTTCAATATAATTTTCAATTCTGTCAACCGCTTCGTGAATTTCAACTATATTTTTATCTTCTGAAACCTCTGCATGAACCGAGCCCATTACACGCCCCGGACCGTAATCGTGAAGAGTAAGGTCGTGAATTCCTATTATATCTTTATCGCTGTTAAAGACATCTTCTATTTTTTTAACAAGTTCAGGCTCAGGCTCTTTGCCTAAAAGAGTGCTTATTGTATCTTTTGAAATGGTATAACCTGAATACATAATAAAGACAGAAACTATAACGCCTAAATATGCGTCAACAGATACTAAAGTAAAAGAAGATATAAAAACTGCAATAATAACCGATAAAGTGGCAATTACATCGTTAAGGGAATCTTTTGCCACTGCATTTGTAATTTGGGACCCAGTCTTTTTATATATATACTTATTATAAGAAAACATCCATATTTTAATAAAAAGAGACAAAATAAGGATAATGAGCATACTTAAAGTTACATTGATTTCTTTTGGGTTTATAATTTTAAAAATGCTTTCTTTAAAAAGTTCAAAGCCTACAAGTATAATTATAAAAGAAACAATCAAAGACGAAACATATTCAATTCTTCCATGCCCGAAAGGATGCTCTTTATCAGCACTTAAATTACTCATCTTAGAGCCTATAATGGAAACAACCGATGCGCCCATATCCGAAAAGTTATTAAAACCGTCAGACACTATTGCAATACTTCCTGAGATTAAGCCTATAAAAAGTTTAATTATAAAAAGAATCAGGTTGCATACTATTCCCAGTATACCTGATAAAACAAGGTGCTTTTCTCTTACATAAAAATCGGAAGTGTTATTATTATCTTTAATAAATAAGTTAATTAAAAGTTTAATCATAATATAAAAACCTCGTTAATTTAATTTTATCATAATGCCGATAGATTGTAAAGAAATTATATTTTATTTTGACATTTTAAGGGGTTTATTATAATATGAATATACGGAGGGATTATATGATTTTAGTCAGCGCATGTCTTGTAGGCGAAAAATGCAAATATAACGGTGAAGATAATAAGAATGAAAAAATAATAGAATTTTTAAAAGATAAAGAGTATATAACAGTATGCCCTGAAACAATGGGAGGGCTACCTACTCCAAGGCCACCGTCAGAAATAAAAGGCGATTTGGTTTTTAACAGCGAGGGGAAAGATGTAACTTCAAATTTTTTAAAAGGAGCAGAAGAAACATTAAAAATTGCCAAGGAAAATAACGTAGATTTAGTTATTTTAAAGGCAAAAAGCCCGTCTTGCGGTTATGGGCAAATTTATGACGGAAGTTTTAAAGGCCAACTTATAAAAGGCAACGGTATAACATGTAAAGTTTTAATTGAAAATGGTTATAAAGTTTTAACAGAAAAGGAGTTTTAATATGAAAGTAGCGCTTATAAACGGAAGCCCTCATGAAATGGGGTCAACATATGGAGCACTTTTAATTGCGGGAGAGAATTTGAAAAAAGAGGGAATAGACTACGAAATTTTCTGGATAGGAAATAAACCTGTATCAGGATGTTTAGGTTGTGGTGCCTGTAGAAAACTTGGCAAATGTGTTATAGAAGATTCGGTTAACCAATTTGCAAAAATTGCACATGAGTTTGATGGTTTTATATTCGGTACACCTGTTCACTTTGCTGCAATGGGTGGGCAGATAGCCTCATTTATGGACAGATTGTTTTTCTCGGCAAATAAAAGCGGAGCATTTTATTTAAAACCAGCATCTGCCATTGCAGTTGCAAGGCGTGCAGGAACAACTGCAACTATTGACCAGATAAATAAATACTTTTTGTTTGCTCATATGCCTGTTATCTCGTCAAGATACTGGAATGTTATCCACGGAACAAATAAAGATGAGATATTAAAGGATGAAGAGGGAGTTCAGATTATAAGAATTCTTGCAAAAAATATGGCATTCTTTTTAAAATGCAAAGAAGCAGGGCTTAAAGCAGGAATTTTACCACCAGAACCTGAAACACAAATTCCTACTAACTTTATAAGATAAATTAAAAGGCGAAGTGTTATACACTTCGCCTTTTAATTTAGATAACCTGATATATATGTGATACAGTTTTCATAAAGAAACTTTTTTTAATTTTATATTTTGTTCCTTTTGGTAATAGGTCTATAGCAATCTCGTTAAGTTCTTTTTTTGATGCAGTATATCTCATTTTAGAATTAACTATTATATGATAAATCATACTTTTCTTTTTGCCTATTGGCTCAAGCCCTATTAAAATTGTAAGGTGGTCTTTCTGATATGTTTTATAGTTAGTTCCGCCTTTTTTCTCAAGATTGATAATAAAATCAGGTTTTTTTGAATATCTTATTTCCTTAATCATTTTAATTTATTCCTTTCTGAATTGTTCTTAAATATTTGAGGCTGGAATATTCTTTTTCCATACATATTTTAACATAGTTTGTGGATATAATGCTTAGTTCTTTTATTAGTTGGTCGCTTAATGTAAAGGAAAATAACTTTTTATCTTCGCTGTATGTAATATGTTTTATTGCCGAATATACACTAAAAGATACAGGTTTTCCCATTTTGTCATCAGCACAGTTTTTACAGTAACATTCTCCCTCGTATAAATTTATATAATTTATTTCTTCCTTACCGCAAATTGCACACTCATCAATATTTATAGCATATCCTGAAAGAATAAGGGCTCTTAGTTCAAATATGCATTTAATAAGTTCTTTATTTTTAGTGTTCTTTAAGTAAAGGTAAACTGTGTTAATCAATAGTTTAAACAGTTCAGGAAACGGGTCTTCTGGTAAAAACATATCAAAAGCAAGGTTAAAAATGTAAGAAACATAAGCATAACTTTCAAGGTCTTTTGAAATATCATAAAAATCTATAAGTTTTGATGCCCCTGTTATAATAAACATATCATCGCTAAAGGATTTTAAATCCATTTCAAAAAGAGAAAGCATAGACGCTCCTGACAACTTGGAAGTAGTCTTTGCCACACCCTTTGCCATTACATTTATTTTCCCAAGCGAGTCGGTAACTACCGTAAGTATTTTATCATTTTCTTTATATTTTGTTTCTTTAATAATTATTCCCTTGATATTTTTATATTCCATTTAATTCACCGTAATAATTTTTAAAATTAACTATAATTTAATAAGGCAACATATCGCACCGAAGATATATCGCATCGAAGATATATCGCAAATTCCATCAAGGAATTTATATCGCTGATTTTAATTGTTTTACAATTAAAATCATTATAGAATCAGTGAACGATTTAGATGCCAGTTATCTAATAGTTTCAAACCTAAATTCTTCATTCAAATATTCTTCTAACGTTCCATCTATCCTATCAAATCTATGCGTTCCCACGGACAATTTTAAATTGTTCGCTTGCATATATAATGAAATAGTCTTTCGTATTGGTTCTTCAATTTGTTTTAATGCTCCATACTTTTCCGGAATGTCTATAAAAACAGTATAATCTGCTATTTCGTTTTCTTCTACTACGATTTCATTATAATCCTTAGACATTTCAATTTTTGTTGTCGAAGCCCAATGATATGCCATTCCAACATAAAATGATAGTACAACAGTAACAAGCCAAACAACTGCTATACTTATGCGTATAATGTTTTTCTTCATTATCGTTCACCTCATTTCTGAGATTTTTCTTTCACTGTGTTAATTGATGAAATTAGCATTCTACGAATTTGTCCGCAATTGTTTATTATTGATTTATATTGTTCATCATCAATATATCCTGTTCGATTAAGAAGTTCCAGCCAATACTCTGATTCATAACATTCCTTTAATGCAATCTGCATTTTTGAAATAAAATCAGCAGTTCCGTGTGCATATTTTGATTCGTGAATATTAGCACCTATTGATGTTCCTGAACGCATAAGCTGATTTGTTAAAACACTTTCTCTTTTCATTTCTTTGATGTTTTTACACATATTTATAATTTCAACTGCAAAATCTTTTGCTTTATCAAGCATTATGCTTTCAGCCATATACTCACATCCTATCAATTTCTTTTAGCTAAATTTTGCAACAAGTTGCAAAGCTAAATTAACTCATTTCATTCGATAGCTAAATTGTTTTTTCAAAACAGCTAAATTAAATTCGCCTTATAGCTGACCGAAGGTCAATTTAGCTACGAAGTAATTTAGCGTGCGTTAGCACATTTAGCTCGCGGAACGCGAATTTAGCTAAATAGATTTAACTCTGTTAAATCTATTCTATCATAAATCTTGTAACTTTACAATATAATTTATATATATAAAAAACGGAGGTTTCATTATGGCAAGTGAGGGAAGTATTGTTGCAAGAGTAACACTGGCAGGGGACACTATACCTGTTAAAGATGCAGTGGTAACAGCGACAACAGACAACGGAACAACAAAGGAACTTTTAGGTGTAAGGCGAACTGATGAAAATGGTAAAACAACTCCTATTTTAGTTTCTACTCCCGATATAGAACTGTCTCTTGCACCAGAGGACACACAAAAGCCTTATGCGTCGGTAGATATAAGGGTGGACCACCCTGCGGCTTATACTGTAATTATAAAAAATGTTCAGGTTTTCGCAGATAACAGGAGTATCATAAATGTATCGCTTATACCTCTTGCCGACGGTGCAGACGAAAGTGAAGAGGAAGTAATAGAAATAACCGGTCAGAATTTATAAAAGGGGGAGGAATAATTATGGCACCTGTATTTCCTACAATACCCGAAAAAATAACCGTGCATCTTGGGCCAAGGGACAGTGATGCACCCAATGTAACAGTTGATTTTATAGACTATATAAAAAATGTTGCTTCAAGTGAGATTTATCCTACATGGAACGAAGCGGCTATCAGGGCTAATATTTATGCGCAGATTTCATATGCCTTAAACAGAGTATATACCGAGTTTTACAGAAGTCAGGGGTATGATTTTGATATAACCAATTCAACTGCTACTGACCAGAAATTTATTTACGGAAGAAATATTTTTGAAAATATCGACCAGATTGTTGATGAAATTTTTGATTCGTACATAAGGCGAATAGGGTTTATAGAGCCTTTGGCTGCAAAATACTGTAACGGAACAACTGTAACCTGCGAAGGACTTTCTCAATGGGGAAGCGAAAATCTGGCAAATCAGGGATATAGTACCTTTGAAATTTTGCAGTATTACTACGGAGATAATATAGAACTTGTAACCGATACTCCTGTGGCAAACATAGAGGCGTCCTATCCTGGCTTTAGTTTAAGAAGAGGCAACGGGGGAAGGGATGTTGCGCTTATCCAGGTAGCGCTTAACCGTATATCCCAGAATTATCCGTCTATACCTAAAATTTATCCGGTAGACGGTATTTTCGGAGAGCAGACGGAAAATGCTGTAAGAAGATTTCAGAGTATTTTTAACCTTACGCCTGACGGAATTGTAGGTAAGGCAACCTGGTATAAAATAATATCACTGTATGTTGGAATAACAAGGCTTTCTGAACTAAGTTCAGAGGGGCAGACATATTATGGCTCAAATTTAAAATTTACAGATACCTTATCTTTAGGTGCTCAAGGGGAAAAGGTATTTATATTACAGTATTTTTTAAATGTGTTATCAGAATTTATAGATTATATTCCTCCTGTTGCGATAGACGGAGTGTTCGGCGAATCTACAAGGAATGCAGTTATAGCCTTTCAGGAATACGCAGGGCTTACGCCTGACGGTGTAGCAGGGGAGAGAACATGGAATTTACTATATAACGGTGTAAGAGGGATAGTTAATTCGCTGGGCATTGATTTTGATGCAAATATTTCTACATATGTAAGTTATCCCGGTGCACCTTTATCGGTAGGCTCAAGCGGAGATAATGTTGTAACCTTGCAAAATTATTTAAATTATATTTCCCTCTCATACAGAGGTATTCCGTTTGTAAGTCCGACGGGGTATTACGGTGAGCAAACTGCAAATTCTGTAACCTCGTTTCAAAGAAGATTTGGTCTGCCTCAAACGGGTGTTGTAGATGAAGCCACATGGAATCTTATAGGGGAAACTTATCTTAATTTAATAAATGAAATAAATGTAAATACCACACAGTTTCCCGGAAGAAATATAGTAGAAGGAGATTCGGATTTTAATTATCCGTACAGTTAATATGATAGAAGTTTTAAAAGCAAACGGAACACCTGTAAGAAATTTGCAGACAATGCTAAGAGAAATAAATTTTTTCTATAATATTCTGCCTGAAGTAATAGTAGACGGAATATTTGACGAGATAACAAAAAAAGCAGTAATGGACTTTCAAAAAAGATTTAATCTTAATGAAACAGGAGAAGTGGATATTATCACTTTTGAAAAAATAGTGGAAGAATATAAAAGAGCAATAAACAATGAAAATATTTCTTAGGAAAATAAAAAAATCTCACACTGTGAGATTTTTTTAAATTAAATAAATTATTTGATTATGTCATTGACAAAAATTTCAACTTTTGTTAAAAGATAATCCTCTTTTGTATTATACTTAATCAGCTCATATGACGACTGCTTTATCATCACAGTTTTATCCTTGAATTATGTATAACAAACGCATTGACTATTGTCAAATGTAATGGTATAATAAATGTGTGTAAGTAGGCTTATTTTACTAAGAAAGGACACAGTATGAAAAAGGTAATTATAATAACTGTTTTATTTATATTTATACTTGGCATATCAGGATGCTCTTTAAATGTTGGGAACTTATCTAAGGAAGAAGCACCCGTAAGACAGGCAGTAATAGATGCTGTTGAAGCGGTTAAAGAGTATGATACCGAAAAAATGGCTGAGTTTTTCTCTGATGATAAATCTGAGTTTGAGGGTATAACCGAAGAATACAATGAGTTTATGAAAAAGGTATGCGGTAAACTTACCTATAAGATTAACTCGGCAAAGAAAATGGATGACACACTTTATATAGTTAAATTATCCGTTTCAACGGTGGATATCCCTGATATTATTGAAAGAAGTATATCTTATGTTAAAGAACACAGCGAAAAGTTTTTAAACATTCCTCAGGAAGAGGTAGTTAATGTGCTGTTTAAAAAATGCATAGAAATAGCCGAAAAAGAAGATATAAAATATATATCCAAAGATATTGAAGTTACGGTTAAAAAAGTTGACTCAAAGTGGATTCCTGAATTTTTAGAAGAAGAGAAAAACATATTATTCGGCAATCTTGATAAGGTTGCAGCGCTTTTATAAAGAAGGAGATTAAAATGCCAAAAAATCCGATAATTGCCCTGATGTATGATTTTGATAAAACCCTGATTACAACTGATATGCAGAATTTTGGGTTTATTCCAAGTCTTGAAATTTCCAAAGAAGAGTTCTGGAAGATGGTTAATGATTTTACCATAAAGAACGAGATGGACGGGCTTTTAAGTTATATGCATATTATGCTTAAACTTGCAAGAAGCAAAGACATAAGAATTACAAGGGACGAGTTTGTTAAACTGGGCAAAAACATTGAATTTTTCCCCGGGGTTAAAAACTGGTTTAAAAGAATAAACGAATATGCAAAAAGTGTCGGCGCAGATGTTGAGCATTATGTTATATCTTCAGGGCTTCAGGAAATAATTGAAGGGTCTGAGGTTTATGAATATTTTAAAAAGACATATGCTTGTGAATATATATATGATGTAAACGGGGTGGCAATTTGGCCTAAAACAGTTGTGAATTTTACAACTAAAACCCAGTATTTATACAGAATAAACAAAGGCGAGTTGTCCGTTTGTGATGACAAATTATTAAACTCACATGTTCCGCATGAGGACAGAAGAATTCCTTTTAAAAATATGATTTATATTGGAGACGGGTTTACTGATGTTCCTTGTATGAAACTTTGCAAGGTTAACGGAGGCCATTCTATTGCAGTTTATGGGGAAGATAAGGAAACTGCTGAAAAACTTATCAGGGAATACAGAGTTGATTTTATAACTAAAGCAGATTACTGCGAAGGCCGTGAACTTGACAGGATAGTTAAAACCATTATAGATAAGATAGTTATAGAAAATAAATTAGACGATATTCATAAAGAGCATAAAACAAACAGTATTTAAAAAACAGGTGGTGGACTAAGAATGATTTTAACAGTTGATGTGGGTAATACCAACATAGTTCTTGGCGGTTTTTTTGAAGATGACCTTAAATTTGTTGCCCGTATTGCTACAAATATTTTAAAAACGGAAGATGAATATGCAGCGAAAATCCGCAGTGTGTTAAAACTTCATAATGTTTGTGAAGCCGAACTTACAGGTGCTATAATTTCTTCTGTAGTTCCGCCTCTTAATAATGTTCTGAAAAAGGCAATAAAAATGGTATATGACGTTGAGCCTATAATGGTTGGCCCCGGAATTAAAACAGGGATAAATATTAAATGCGATGACCCATCTTCAGTTGGGGCAGACCTTATAACCGTTTGCGTTGCTACGCATTTTTTATATGGAAGTCCTGCTCTTATTATAGATATGGGCACAGCCACAAAAATTCTTGCAATGGATAAAACGGGTGCTTTTTGCGGTGCGTCAATTATTCCTGGTGTAAAGATTGCTTTGGGAGCGCTTTCAGGAGGCGCGGCTCAACTTCCTATGATCAGTCTGGAAGCACCGTCTTGTGTTCTTGGTAAAAACACAATAGACTGTATGCGTTCAGGCGTAATTCTTGGCAATGCCTCAATGCTTGACGGTATGATAGACAGATGCTTTGAACAAATGGGTAAGGAAGTTAAAGTATATGCAACAGGCGGACTTAGTTCAAAAATTGTGGGGCATTGTAAACACGATATAATTTTAGACGAACACCTTTTACTTAAAGGGTTAAATATTCTTTATAAGAAAAATCAGGGTAACTTTTAAAACAATATATAATTTTATGCGTTGTATCGAAAAAATCGAACGACAGCAAGGAGGAATTTTTATGACAAAAGTTAAACAAAAAATGTCTGTAAAGGCATTGGTTATGGCAGCGTTACTCACTGCGTTGGTAGTAGTGCTTGAATGGTTTGCAGGTGGTGTTAAACTTGGGTTTTTCACTATTAATTTAGCACTTGTGCCTATTGTTATCGGTGCTGCTATATGCGGAGTAGGAGTAGGTGCATGGCTTGGCCTTACTGCAGGATTTATAATACTTGTAAGCGGTCAGGCAGCAGGATTTATGGTTTTAGACCCTGTGGCTACTGTAATTGTAGTTCTTGCAAAGGGCGTTCTTAGCGGTTACTTTGCAGGGGTTGTGTATAAACTGCTTGAAAAGGTAAATACATATCTTGCAGTAGTTTTAACATCTATTGTCTGCCCACTTGTTAATACAGGAGTATTTTTTATAGGTTGCCTTTTGTTCTTTATGGAGCATATTGCAGTATGGGCAGGGGGGATAAGTGCAATAAACTATACTCTTACTGTACTTATAGGCTTTAATTTTATAGCAGAAATGGTAGTTAATATTATTTTAACACCTGTTATAATAAGACTTATAAACATCAGAAAAAAGGTATAATTTATGAGATGTTAAAAAAGTCTGGAACGCAAAAAGTTAATAATAGTAATTATTTCAATACTTATAATCTATTGAAATGATACTAACAAGGTAAAGAATTTTAAATAAATTTAAAATTCTTTGGAATTTAAAACTTTTTGCTATGAACAAACATTTTTACCTATCTCATAATAAGAATATTACGAAAACGAGCTAATAGTTCGATAATTTAGGATAAGATTGTTATGTTAATACAATAAAACAGGTTCTGGAATTTCCAGAACCTGTTTTTATGTTTTGTATTAAAAAAGTATTGCACCTATATAATTTATCACAACTCCGTATACTCCGAACATTCCGCATACAAGGGAAGTTACAGGGTTTAAGCCTATACTAAAATTAAAGGATGTAGTGATGAAATTTAAAAGGAAAATAATAAAGGTAAAAAACACACTTCTTACAAGCATTTTTCCTAAAAGTATAACAGGGCGTGTAAAGAAAAATAAAAGTATAAGGATAAAGGCAATTAAGATGACAGTTTCTTTTAAATACATTTTTAATCAACAGTTGCCTTTATATCAAAGCCTGTATCTTCTTCACCAAATCTTAAATTGCTGTTTGATTTTAACTCTTTTATAAGATTACGGTATCTTTTTTCTGCTGCATTAAGTTCTAAAATTGCAAGTTCCACATTATCTGCCCCTACAACCATATTAAAATTGCTCCTTGCCCTTTTTACTTCATACAGAGCATGTTTAATTCTTGTAAGTTCTTCGCTTTCTTTATTTTCCCTGCGCTTAAATTTTGCAATAATTTCTTCGTAAAATTCCTTCATAGTATCTCGTCCTTTATTATGATGTGTATTATAGTTTATGCACAATAAAGGGCAATTTATACCATTTTAAATATAATTATTTAGACATATCTTTAAACATTTCTTTATCGTCAACTGTTGTATCAGTTCTTTTTCCGTCAACAGGAAGAACAATACACACTTCGCAGCCTTTGTTTTCTTCGCTTTCTATGTAAATATCTCCACCAAAGGCATTTATCATTTCTTTAGAGATTGCAAGGCCAAGCCCTGTTCCTCCCTGTTCTCTTGAACGAGCCTTGTCAACACGGTAAAATCTTTCAAAAATTCTTTCTAAATCTTTCTTTGGAATACCAATGCCCGTGTCTTTAATTTTAATATAAATATTACCGTAAATCGCTCTTACAAATACATCAATAAACCCGTCTTTAGGAGTGTATTTTATAGAGTTTGAAATAATATTTATTAAAATCTGCTCTAATCTGTCCTTATCCATAAAAAGAGGAGGCAGTTCGTTCATTTCGTGATAGGTAAGTTCATGACCGTGCTTTTTAGCCTCAATCGACATCTTAACTATAACATCTTCAATAAGTTTTGATACATTTATATATTCTCTGTTTGCAAGAATAATCTTACTGTCAAGTTTGGATAGTGTGAGCAGGTCGCCTATAAGCCTTGTCATACGGTCTGCCTCACGGTCTACAACATCTAAAAAGTTATTTTCTGTTTCTTTGTCAAGGTCATTTTCTCTTATTGTTTCAATATATGTTTTAATAGTTGTGATAGGAGTTTTTAACTCGTGAGAAACATTTGCAACAAATTCTCTTCGTGAGTTTTCAACGCTTTCCTGCTTGGTAATATCCTGAATAACCACCATAACTCCGCGGTTTTTTTCATTCTGGAATTTAAATGGGCTTACTTCAAGCCTTAAAGACAAATCTCCCACCTGAATAACCCTTTGCTCTATCTTATGCGAATCAAGATATATAAAATCGCCTATATATAAATCATCAAAGAATTTGGTAAAATATTCGTCAAAGTTTATTTCCTTTTCATCTTCTATATTAAGCAGTTTCTTTGCAGCAGGGTTTATAACTATGGACTGCCCGTTTGAGTCAAACGCAATAATACCGTCTGACATATATTGCATAACAGTTTCTAATTTATTTTTCTCAAACCCTAAATCATTAACACTTGCAGCAAGTGCATCGGACATATATTTGAATGTGTTGGAAAGAATACCGATTTCGTCTTTTTCTTTAACTGTGGGAACAATATCAAATTCCCCTTTTGCAAGTTTTTCTGCACGTCTGGTAAGAGAAATTATAGGTTTTGAAATTGTTCGTGATAAGAATATACCAAGAAGTATAGCAATCATAACCCCTAAAAGAAGAGATTGCAAAACCATAGAAATCATATTTGTTATAACATCATTCATTGCATCTTTGGAGTCTGCAATATAAACAATATATTGAGGGTTGCCTTCTTTTTCTCCGATAGGCACAGCATATTCCATAATAGAATTTGCCGCTTCGGTCTGAATACTTACTTTCCCAACCATCGCTTCGGAAATGGCAGGAGTTTTTATAAGTGATTTACCTTTTTCGGTATCTGTGCCTGATAAAAAAGAGCCTGTTTTAGCGTCAAGAATATAGTAATTACGGTAAGAATAGTCAATGCCTAAGTTTGCACTGTAAGCATTTAACATAACTTCCATTTCTGATACAGGGTTTTCATTAATACCTGCACTTTTAAGTTGTTCAATAAATGCGCCGGTAAATGTAGAGGAAACCCTGTTTCTGAATTCCGTGTGATAATACACATTGATATTATTTATAAGAAAGGTTCCCAGAACCGACATTATGGCAATTATTATAAGCACAAAAATTAAAACTAATTTTTGCTGAATGCCTTTTAACATTTTAACACCTACTTAATTGATTTGAAATAGTAGCCCAAGCCTCTTTTGGTAACAACATATTCCGGTTCGGAAGAGTTATCTTCTATTTTTTCTCTAAGTCTTCTTACAGTAACATCAACAGTTCTTACATCGCCTAAATATTCATAACCCCACACCTGTTCAAGAAGTGCTTCACGGGAGAATATTTTTTCAGGTTTCTTGGCTAAAAATTCAAGAAGTTCAAATTCACGCCTTGTAAGGTCGATAGGTTTTGAATCTTTTGTTACTTCATATCTTTCAGAATTGATGATAAGACGACCCATTTTAATAATATTTGAATTTTCTTCGTCATTAGTAAAGGTTTCAGAGATAGTTCTTCTTAGGTTAGCCTTTACTCTGGCGATAAGTTCTCTTACGCTGTATGGTTTTGTTATGTAATCGTCTGCCCCAAGTTCCAAGCCTAAAACTTTATCTATCTCGTCTTCTCTTGCAGTAACAAGCAAAATAGGAATATTCTTTTTAACACTTCTTAATTCTCTTAAAACCTGAAATCCGTCCATTTTAGGAAGCATAACATCTAAAAGAACCAAATCAAAATCTTCTTTTTTGGCAAGGTTAAGACCTTCTTCGCCATCAAAAGCCTGTTTTGTTTTATATCCTTCTTTTTCTAAGTTAAATTTTAGAATATCAGAAATGGGTTTTTCATCTTCAACAATTAAAATATACTTTTCATTCATAATTATTTGTTCCTTTCAAGATAAATTATAAGAACAGATATATCAGCAGGGGATACCCCTGAGATTCTACTTGCCTGACCGATAGACTGAGGCTTTATAAGATTAAGTTTCTGCCTTGCCTCTAATCTTAAACCGACTATTTCGTCATAGTTTATATCTTTTGGAAGTAATTTCTTTTCCATTTTTGCCACTTGCTCTGCCTGAGCAATCTGTTTTTTAATATATCCGTCATATTTAATCTGTATCTGGGCTTCTTCCCATATATCCCTTTTAAGAGATGGACGATTTAAGTCTATTTCGGATAATTTTTCATAGTCAAGTTCAGGCCTTTTTAAAAGTTCGCTTAATTTTATGCCTGTTGTAATTAAAGAACTGTTATTTTCCTCTAAAAATTTGTTAACCTCTTTTGAAGGAGAAACTGTAACGCTCTTTATTCTTTCTATTTCTTCTTCTGTTTTCTTCTTTTTGTCAAGAAAACTATTATATCTTTCTTCGGATATAAGGCCTATTTCATAGCCTAACGGAGTAAGCCTTAAATCTGCATTGTCTTGTCTAAGTAGTAATCTATATTCGCTTCTTGCAGTCATCATTCTGTATGGCTCGTTAGTTCCCTTTGTAACAAGGTCATCTATGAGTGTTCCTATATATCCCTGGTCTCTTCCTATAACAATACTTTCTTTTCCATCTATTTTTCTTACAGCGTTTATCCCTGCAATAAGCCCTTGTGCCGCTGCTTCTTCATACCCTGAAGTACCGTTAAACTGACCTGCTCCGTATAAACCTTCTATATTTTTAAATTCCAGTGTGGGATATAACTGAAGAGGGTTAATACAGTCATACTCTATCGCATAAGCGCTTCTTGTAATAATAACATTTTCAAGCCCCTTGATAGAACGGTACATTTTCACCTGCACATCTTCAGGAAGAGATGATGACATCCCCTGAACATACATTTCTTCAGTATCCATTCCCATAGGCTCAATAAACACCTGATGTCTTTCTTTATCTTTAAATCTTACAATTTTATCTTCTATTGACGGGCAGTATCTTGGGCCTGTCCCTTCAATTTTCCCACTGTATAAAGGGGAACGATGAAGATTTTCGAGTATTATTTTGTGAGTTTTTTCGTTTGTATATGTAAGGTAACAATCGTCTTTATTTTCGCCTATATAATCGTTTTCAAAAGAGAGGGGAACTATAATGTCATCGCCTGTCTGAACTTCCATTTTAGAAAAGTCAACACTTCTTTTTAAAACTCTGGCAGGTGTACCTGTTTTAAATCTTAAAATTTCAATGCCCATATCACAAAGACAGGAGGATAAGGAATTTGCAGGAAACATTCCGTCAGGTCCGCTTTCTTTTTCATAATCGCCAATAATAATTTTGCCTTTTAAAAATGTACCGGTAGCGATAATAACTGCCTTTGTATAAAAAACAGCACCAGACTCAGTTTCTACCGATTCAACCTTGTTATCAGCCGAAAGATTTATTTTTACTATTTCTCCCTGTCTTATAAAAAGGTTCTCCTGCTTTTCCAAAGTTAATTTCATTTCATTCTGATATTTTCTTCTGTCAGCCTGTACTCTAAGAGAGTGAACAGCAGGGCCTTTACTTTTATTAAGCATTCTTGACTGGATAAAAGCCTTGTCGGCGTTTTTACCCATTTCTCCGCCAAGAGCATCAATTTCACGAACAAGATGGCCTTTGGCAGTTCCGCCTATGTTAGGGTTACAAGGCATATTGGCAATCATATCAAGGCTTATGGAAAATAAATATGTTTTTGCGTTAAGCCTTGCTGCAGCAAGTGCTGCTTCGCACCCTGCATGGCCGCCGCCTATAACAACAACATCACATGTATCTGCAATATAACTCATTTAAACCTTCCTTATTATCAAAAGTCAAAAAGGGATGTAAAAATAACAATATGTTTTTACAACCCCTTCGAAATTCTAATTTAAATTTTCATAATTTTTTCTTTCTGCAACACTGCATCCTGCAGACTGGATAATATTCATACTTTCTAAAGACACACCTGTTCCGATAGCAACACAGGTAGTAGGGTCGTCAGCAATTTTGGCAGGAATACCCGTTCTTTTTTCGATAAGTTTATCAAACCCCTGCATCAGAGCACCGCCACCGGTTAAAACAATGTGATTAGTAGCAATATCTCCGACAAGTTCAGGAGGAGTTCTTTCCAAAACATTATGAATTGCATCTGCAATAGAGTTTGCCGCTTCGCTTAGTGCATCAATGATTTCATCAGATGTAAGTTCCAATGTGTTAGGAAGACCTGTGATAAGGTTTCTGCCCTTTATAGAGGTTGTGAGCGTTTCATTAAGAGGAAATACACAACCGATTTTTGTTTTTATTTCTTCGGCTGTTCTTTCGCCGATAAGAATGTTATATTTCTTTCTTATATATTTAATAATCGCATCATCAAATGTATCTCCGGCGATTTTAATAGAACTTGAGCAAACAACGCCGCCTAAAGATATAACTGCAATATCAGTTGTACCACCACCGATATCAACAATCATATTTCCGTTAGGCTCTGAAATGTCTATTCCTGCACCGATAGCAGCAGCAATAGGCTCTTCTATAACATAAGCGCGTTTAGCACCTGCCTGAAGAGCAACGTCTAAAACAGCACGTTCTTCAACTTCGGTAACACCGGATGGAACGCAGATTACTATATTCGGTTTGAAGAATTTAGAGAAATTTACTCTTGATAAAAATGTTTTAAGCATTTTTTCTGTTGTATCATAGTCAGATATAACACCGTCTCTTAAAGGTCTTATAGCAACAATGTTGCCAGGAGTTCTTCCTATCATCTTCTGAGCATCGTTTCCTACGGCATGAACTTTACCTGTAACTTTGTCAATAGCGGCAACGGACGGTTCTCTTAAAACAATTCCTTGCCCTTTAACATAAATTATAACGGTTGCAGTACCTAAATCTATACCTATATTCTGCCTGAAATTAAACATAATAAAATCTCCTTATTCTGCATAAAAAATACTATAAAATATTATACATCATACTATATAGTTTGTCAAATAATTTTAGGCCTATAACTCGATTTTCTGTGGAACGGACTTTTCGTTGAAATCTCAAAGAGAAATTGAATTGTAAAGGCATTTTTATATGCATAATTGGTTGTGTTGCAAAGTTCCGCACATTATAAACAATATTAGAGGTTTTATAAAAACTGTCAAAAGTTTTATAAAATCTCTTTTGTTTTTTATAAAACCGATTATAAAAAATGCCTACTCTTTTATAAAAGATTGTAGATGATTTATAAAAAATATTTAGACTTTTATAAATCATTGACCGACTTTTTATAAAATCAAATACAGATTTTTATAATTTTACCGCCGACCTTTTATAATTTTAGGTATAACCTTTTATAAAACTAATGCCGATATTTCATAAAGGTTGCTTGATTATTTTATAATTTCAGCATAAAGGTTTTATAATTCCTTCCGTAATCTTTTATAATTTTAGTTCCGGAGTTTTATAATTTTTGTCCTACCCTTTTATAAACAGTTGCCGATGTTTTATAAAAGATGTCCGTTTTTTTATAAAAACTGTTAGAAATGCCGATTTGACAATATTTGCATACTTTTATATAATATAGGTATCGAAAAAGGGGGTGTATAGGTATGCACTTGAGCAAATTAATGGAAAAATATCCTAAAATAGATAAAAGGCTAAAAGAATTAAAAAGAGAATTAAAATCCTTATCAAAAGAAGACTTGGCTTGGGTGTTAAAGGGATTTTTACCACCCGAGAAAAAGGAAAAACCAACCCGAGCATTAACAGATTATGAAATCTTTATAAATAAGTATGGCTTAAAACCTGCCTGCCCTCACTGTGAAAGTCGATTATATCAGCCACACGGATTGGACGATTATGGAAAACCCCGATATAAGTGCAGAAACTGCGGGAAAACTTATACCATAATGACAGATACATTTGCAGATAAATCTACATTCCCCCTACCTGTGCAGATTGCAGTAATTAACTATACTTTAATGGGGTTATCCTTATCCGCTTGTCGGCGTAATTTAGAGGTTGACTACGGGTGGCATACCTCAGAAGGCACAATCTTGCTATACAGACATAAGTTCTTAAAAGCCCTTTTAGAACACTACGGAATGCCGAAATTATCGGGTGTAGTTCAAGTTGACGAAACATATTTCAGGGAAAATCAAAAGGGTGTAATGGAATTAGTCAATGTTGCACCAACCGCAGTAAAAGAGAGAAAACCCCGACTTGAAAATACACATATCCCTTCCGAACTTGGGATTTTCGGACCAGAGTTTGCCTGTGTAGTTACGGGAATTGACAGTAATGGCTATGTTGCCGCAGTTTTATCAGGATTAGGGAAAAGTAGTTCTCAAATCCTTGAAGATTATTTTAGTGATTATTTAGGGGATATAACCTTCCTTTGTAGTGACGATTATGACGCCTACACTCGGTATTGTGATAATAATGCAATTCCCCACTACATACAACCTTCTGATATGAAGAAAATAGTTAGAAAAGAGCAAAAGGATTGGGCAGAAAAACATAATGGCAGAGAATTGGCAGAAGAAACAATCCTTAAAAAATATTATCAAACACAAGGGCTTGACAGAGTGGAAAACTACGGAAGATTAAGTTTTACAGAGTTTGAGAGATTAAAAGACGAAAAACACTTGTCATTGAATAATATTGATAGTTTTCACATTCAATTAAAGAGACATATCAACAAAAACTTGACTGGTGTTGCTACTGTGTATTTGCCCTTATACCTTGCACTATATGTATTCAAGCATAATTGGAGTATCAGCCACAATAAACAACACCCCACTTCCCGACATGACGCTGAAAACATATTGACTGACTTGCTACAAGGCAAAGGGACAGCATACCGAAGTGAGGATATAAAGGGTGGGAATATTCTTGATTATGTAAAGCCAACCACCCATTATATAAACAATCTGCAAGAACTGACAGAAGAAATGAGAAGAAAATCAAATATTATGGGCTTTACTTTTGACGAAAATGACAGGCTTTTGACATTTAACAAGAGAAAATATTTCAGGAATTGCGGAATAACAAAGTTAAAGCAGATATGCAAGGAATACCATATAAAAGGATATACTGCCATTGACAGTAAAGAGAGATTAGCAAAATTAATCTGTGAATTACCACAAGTTAATGACATTTTTCTTGGACTTGTTGCCGCAGACCACTTGCACTCTCAATTTATGGAAGATATACAACTAATGATACAACAAGCAGAAGAACTTGACTAGATCTCAAAAGTGTCATTTATAAGTGTCGGAAAATTGCGGAAGATTTTCCGACCGCACTTTTTTTGTTGATTTTACCCCCTAAAAAGCATAGTTTTTTAGGAAAATTAATAGGCAAATATATAAAAGTGTCGGTTTTTACCTTCTTCGGGGATATCCGCCAGAAGGAGATAACCCAAACAGGGCACTTTGCTGAAAATGCAGTAAACCCATTGACGGAACTATGAAAAGGTGTTATAATATAAGCAGAAAATGATTAATATAGTTACTCTGTTTGTATATTTTGCGGAAATAGGTCTTATTTCTCAATATATGAACTTGGATTTTAGTGAGGAATAAGAAATGCAATTTGAGAAAATCGAAAAAAATAATGTAGTATGTGCGGTGTTGAATAGTGAGAAAAAGGTTTTTGAAGATACACAATCAGCACTTGACATACTTATGAGTGCAAAATATGATATAGGAACCAAGAACATTGTTATTGATAAAAGGTTAATTGTAGAAGATTTCTTTATACTTAGCACAGGTCTTGCAGGGGAGATTTTACAAAAATATATCAATTATGGTGGTCGCATAGCAATTTATGGTGATTACTCCCGCTACACAAGCAAACCGCTTAAAGATTTTATATATGAGAGTAATAAAGGGAATGATATATTTTTTGTTTCTACAAAGGAAAATGCAATTGATATGTTGACACAATAAGTTATTTTATGTGGGTAAAGCGGATACGCTTTATCCATTTTTTCTTATACACCAAAATCAATTATTCTGCGAAATCTCAACAAAAAAATTATTCCACAGAAAATAAAGTTATAGGATTTTAGGGTTGTTGTTGACTAATATTGTTTGTTGGTATAAAATACTTATATGTAGTATGAACGGAGGGGCTATTTTGGAAAAAATAAAGAAACAGGCTTCAAATTTTGTTGTTGGTGCATTTGTTATAGCAGTAGCACATATATTGGCTAAGTTTATAGGTGCGCTTTATAAAATTCCTCTTGACACATATATTTTAGGGCCAAAAGGGATGGGCGTTTATTCTCAGGCTTATATTATTTACAGTTGGCTTTTCGTTGTATCTACTGCAGGGCTTCCTGTTGCTATTTCCAAAATGGTATCGGAAGCAATAGCAAACGACGATTTTACTGAGGGAGAAAGGATATTTAAAATATCGCGTAAACTTCTTTTAGTTGTCGGAATTATTGCCTTTTTAATTCTGTTTTTCGGAGCGGGGCTGTTATCTAAAATAAACAGTTCGGGCACAAGCAAAATAGCGCTTATGTTTATGGCTCCAAGTTTGTTCTTCGTGTGCCTCTCAAGTAGTTACAGAGGGTATTATCAGGGCAGAGAAAATATGATGCCCACTGCAGTTTCAGAAGTTATAGAAGCCTTTTGCAAACTGGTCTTCGGACTTCTCTTTGCTTATTATGCTATTAAAATATACAAGGTTTATTATATAGGTGCTGCAGGTGCAATTTTAGGTGTTACAGTAGGAACTTTTTTCAGTATGATTTTTCTTATGATTTATCATAGCAAAAAAAGAGAAAAGAATTTAGTTTATACACCTTACGACGCTAAGAAAAGCAAAGAAATTTTAGCTAAACTTATAAAACTTGCAATTCCTATTACTCTGGGAGTTTCTGTTTTTACTTTAACATCGGTTATTGATGCTGCCACAGTATTAAGGCAACTTGAGGGAATCGGCTTTATGGAAGCGAAAAGGGATGAACTTTTCGGATATTTAAACAGGGCTATCACTTTGTTTAACTTTCCGCCTACAATAATTTCTGCTATTGCAATTTCTATTGTCCCTGCCATTGCTTCTAATATTGCCCTAAAAGATAACAAAAAAGCCATTTTAAATGTTAAAACTGCTCTTAAAGTAACAATTCTTATTGCTATGCCTTGTGCAGTTGGTTTAAGTGCTTTAGCAAGTCCTATTCTTGAACTTGTATACAGTGATCCGAACCATTCATTTTTACTTAATGTTATGGGTATATCTGTTTTGTTTGTTACTGTTGTGCAGGTGTCCAATGCTATACTTCAGGCGTATAATCGTCCATGGGTTCCTGTTGTTAATATGTTGATTGGCGGAATAGTTAAAATAGGCGTAAATTATGTTTTAGTATCCCGTCCCGAAATTAACATAAACGGTGCGCCTATTGGTACTCTTTTATGTTATATAACTGTTATGTCCCTTAATCTTTATCAGATAAAGAAGATAACAGGGCTTAAATTCGGAATAAAAGATTTTATAATTAAACCTTTATCTTTAGGTATTGTAACGGCAGCGGTTGCCATTTATTCATATTCTTTTATTTCCTCCTTGTGTGGAAATTTTATATCAACCCTGGGTGCAATAAGTATTGCTGCAATTATTTATGTAATATTCTTTCTTCTTATTAAAGCACTTAATAGATATGATTTGTCTATGCTTCCTAAAGGGGATAAGATAACAAAGGTGCTTGAAAGGTTTAAACTGATATAAAAGTAAATTAATGGTAATTTAGCGTATAAAACGAATAAAAAAATAAAAAAAATTTAAATTTCATAATCTTTTAGCAAAGAAAGTATTGACAAAATGAATAAAATGTTGGATAATAATGGTGTGTCTATTAGTTAATATGTCAAAATATTCTAAACTAAAGTAGGACAACCAATTTAAGCATTTAACTAAGTGTAAGTACATATATGCAAACACTTAATTAAAATATAATATTATATTAATGAAAGGGGTATACTCTTATGAACAAAACTGAATTAATCAACGCTATCGTTGAAGAAGCAAAAATCTCTAAGAAAGATGCTACAGCTGCATTAGATGCTACTATCAATGCTATTACTGAAGCTCTTAAAAAAGGCGATAAAGTTCAGTTAGTAGGCTTTGGCTCTTACGAAGTTAGAAAAAGAGCAGCAAGAAAAGGCAGAAATCCTCAGACTAAGAAGGAAATCACTATTCCTGCTACAAAGATTCCTGTATTCAAAGCTGGTAAAGCTTTAAAAGACGCTGTTAAATAATTTAGTATTAAGTTTCTTAATAGTATAAAAAAATCCGAACGATTTCGTTCGGATTTTTTTATTGTATATATTTTTTTCTTTAATAAAATTTTTACCCATTTTCTTATAAAAAAAGAATATTGACATTTACTTCCATTTATGTTACATTAAAGTTGCAAAACGCAACAAAACAAAGGAGGTTAATATGACAAAACTGATTCACTTAAGAGAAAGGATGAGAAGAAACCTCAAAGAGAGGGAGGAAATCTGCAGGGAGTGTGGGTTAAGCGCTAATCAACTAAAGTATAAACTCTATAACCCAAGAAAGTTTACTTTAGGGGAAATTGTAACAATCAAGCGAATTTTATCGCTTACAACTGACCAGACCATAAAAATTTTTGCACCATTTGTTGCAAAACGCAACTAAAGTAAGGAGGAATACATATGATTAAGATTATAAGAGATGAAAAAGAGATAAAAAAGTACATAAAGGATATATCCTGCACATTTCAACTTTATAAAAGTTCAATTAAATTTGGAATTTTGGATAAATTTGAGAATAAAGCCTTTAAGGAACTTATAGAACATATTAAATTAAATGATGATTATAAAAAGGATACATTAAAGGGGAAAATTCTTTATGAAAATATTTTAGGGGATAAAACTTTAACCGAGATTGCAGGGGAGAATATGTACAGTGTTGCTCACATATATAATCTTAAAAATAAAATTTTAAAGGAATTTGCTGCAATAACATTCGAGGTGATATTACTGTAATGAACGCTGTAAGAATAAAAAGACTTGCCAAGAAATACTTTGAAATAAATAAATATAGTAATTATATTGAAGAAGCACTCTTGGGGAAAAGTTATTATTTAGATATTTTAAAATCAAAAGGAATTGATACATCCAAAAGAAACCTTACAAAACTTAAAAAATACATAAGTATATACAAAGCAGTATTTATAAAAACCTGCCAAAGATTAGATTCTTTTGATTCATATATTGCAAAAGAAGTATATATGAAAGGAAAGAAGGTGTGCAGGGTTTCTATGGACAACTATCTTAGCGAAGCGGGAGTTTACAGAATTTTAAAAAAATTTGATTTATATTTTTATTATGATTTATTAAAATGTGCCCGTATTATAAACCCTTTAATGTGTCTTTTGAATTGTTAATAAATTTTTAATAATGCAAATACCCCTTGATTTTTAAGTATATTGTTGATACAATATTCATATAAAATTATGGTGGAGGGCGTTATGGATAAAATTAAAATTATTACAGATACTTCATCGGATATTGATATTAAAGAGGCAATAGAAAATGATATCGTTCTCATTCCTTTTTCAATCGTGATAGATTCTAAGGTGTATAAAGAGCAATATGATTTATCTAAAGAAGAATATTGGGAAGTTTTAAATAAATGCGACGAAATTCCTACAACATCGCAGGTCAGTCCGCAAGAATTTCTTGATAGTTATATAGAAAACTATAACAAGGGGTTTAATAAGTTTATTGTAGTTACAATAAACGGTACTGCAAGTGGTACGTTTAACAGTGCCAACCTTGCCGCTGGTATGTTTAATGAGCAATATCCGAATAAAGCAGAGTTTAAATTCATAGATTCAAAATGTTATACAGCACTGTACGGAGTGCCTGTTCTAATGGGTGCAAAACTTATAAAAGAAGGAAAAAGTTTTGAAGAAGTTTCTGCATTCTTGGAAAACAGAATTCACAGAATGAAAGCATATGCTTATATGACCACTCTGAAATTTGCAAAAAAAAGCGGAAGAATATCTATTCTTTCTGCTGTTGTGGGAGATGCATTGGGATTAAAGCCTATAATGAAGATATATGACCGTAAGGTTGAGGTTATGGCTAAAACCAGAGGTGAGAAAGCAGCAATATCCAAAGTTGTTGAACTTGTTAAGGAAGATGCCTTTAATGTTCAGGACGAAGATATAATTTTAGTTCACGGCTCAAACAGTGAAGAAACTTTATTAAAAATTGAAGAAGAAATTAAGAATGTTCTGAATCCGAAAAGTGTTAAAAGAATTAAACTTGGCTGTTGTATTACTACTAATACAGGTCCTGAAACCATAGGAGTTATATATTACGGAAAATAATAAAATTAAAAATTTTAAAAGCCTGAAACGAATAATGTTTCAGGCTTTAAATTTTTTAGTGATATTCTTTGCTTCGCAAATATCACTTATAAAATAAATATCACTCGCCGCAAGGCGAATAAAACTGCCGAGTGTTCATAATAACACTCGGCATTTGCTTGATTCTTTTTTTATGTCTTAAAATTTATAATTAGTATGCAACGCCTTGCCATTTCATTGCTTCATAAACTTTTAAGAAACCGGCAACATTTGCACCAACAACAAGATTGCCTTCACAACCACATTCTTTTGATGCTTCGTATGTATTTTTGAAGATATTTTTCATAATACCTTTTAATTTTAAATCAACTTCTTCAAATGACCAAGAAAGTCTTTGTGAGTTCTGGCTCATTTCAAGACCTGATGTTGCAACACCACCGGCGTTAGCCGCTTTTGCAGGGCCGAATAATACGCCGCTTGATAAGAATGTCTGAACTGCTTCTGGAGTTGAAGGCATATTTGCACCTTCACTAACTGCAAAGCATCCGTTTGCAACAAGTGCTTTTGCACCTTCTAAATCAAGTTCGTTCTGAGTAGCGCAAGGAAGTGCTATATCACATTTAACAGTCCATATTCCTTTGCAACCTTCAGTATAAACTGCGTCTTTTTTATAGTTAACATATTCAGAAATTCTTTTTCTTTCAACTTCCTTGATTTTCTTAACAAGGTCTAAATCAATTCCGTCTTTATCATATATGTAACCGTTAGAGTCAGACATTGCCACAACTTTTGCACCAAGTTCTGTCGCTTTTTCACATGCGTAAATAGCAACATTTCCTGAGCCTGAAACAACTACTGTTTTACCTTCAAAAGATTTACCTGCTGCTTTTAACATTTCGTCTGTAAAGTAGCATAGACCGTAACCTGTTGCTTCTTTTCTTGCAAGAGAGCCACCGTAAGTTAAACCTTTACCTGTAAGAACTCCTGTAAATTCGTTCTGAAGTCTTTTATACTGACCGAACATAAAGCCGATTTCTCTTGCTCCAACTCCGATATCCCCTGCAGGAACATCTGTGTCAGGGCCGATGTGTTTAGCAAGTTCAGTCATAAAACTCTGGCAGAATCTCATAATTTCATTGTCAGATTTTCCTTTAGGGTCAAAGTCAGAACCACCTTTACCTCCGCCCATAGGTAAACCTGTAAGAGAATTTTTAAATATCTGCTCAAAACCTAAGAATTTAATAACGCTTAAGTTAACAGACGGATGGAAACGAATTCCTCCTTTGTAAGGGCCGATTGCAGAGTTGTACTGAACTCTGTAACCTCTGTTAACCTGAACTTTTCCATTATCGTCAACCCAGGATACTCTGAAGATAATTGTTCTTTCAGGTTCTACTATTCTATCAATAACGCCTGTTTTTTCCATTTCAGGATTTTTGTTAACAATTGGTTCTAAAGATTCTAAAACTTCTCCAACTGCCTGTAAGAATTCAGGCTCTGTGCTGTTTTTCTTAGCAACAGAATCATAAATTCCTAAAAGATATTCATTTTTTAGATTCATAATCTACCCCTCCATTAAATTATTAATATTCATTCTAAAAAATTATACTATATTTCAATTTCTATTGCAATATTTTTATTTAAAAAACTTTAATATTGGAGATTTTATCAAATCTGTTTCCTAAATGAAAAAAATTTTTAATAAATTTGTAAAAAACTATTGATTTTTTAATTTAAAAATGGTATATTTTCAATATAAATGGTTTGAAAATGCATCAAAGTGGTGAAAAGTGGTTTTCAAAGCGAGGTGAAAATTTGTTTTACGGACAAAATAGACATGCTATTGACCCTAAAGGTCGTATAATATTTCCATCTAAATACAGAGAGGAACTTGGCGAGTATTTTTATATTACCCGTGGGCTTTCTAACTGTCTTTTTGTGTATCCGGAAAACGAATGGAAAAAGTTAGAAGAAAAACTACGCTCACTGCCTATGAGTTCTGCAGGTAACATTCAGAGGTTTTTCTTCAACAATACTGAAAAGGTGTCCTGCGATAAACAGGGAAGAGTGCTTCTTGCCTCTCATCTTAAGGACTATGCAAAGTTAAAGAAAGATATTGTTATTGCAGGTGTAAGTAACCGCCTTGAAATCTGGGATGCCGAAGAGTTTGACGGTATGAACAGTTTAGATAATATGAATGTTGAAGAAATTACTTCTCAGATGGAGATTTTAGGATTATGATGTTTGAACATAAACCTATAATGCCTACTCAATGTATAGACGGACTTAATATAAAAGAAGACGGAATATATGTAGACGCCACAGTGGGAGGCGGAGGGCATAGCCGCTTAATCGGCGAAAAATTATCTGAAAACGGTATTTTAATCGGTATAGACAGGGATAAAGAAGCATTAAAAGCCGCAGGGGAAAAACTTGAAGGGTTAAAATGCAGGGTAATTCTTGTTCATTCCAATTACAGCGAAATTAAAAATGTATTAAAAGATTTAAATATAGATAAGGTTGACGGAGTTCTTGCAGACCTTGGAGTATCCTCCTATCAACTTGATAATGAAAAACGTGGTTTTTCTTATCGTTTTGATTCCCCTCTTGATATGAGAATGAATCAGGAGTCAGGGATAAGCGCAAAAGAGGTAATAAATACATACAGTTTTTCTGACCTATATAGAATTATAAGAGATTACGGGGAAGAAAAATTTGCTAAAAACATTGCGAATAATATAGTTAAAAGAAGAGAGATAAAACCTATCGAAACAACCTTTGAACTTGTTGATATAATTAACAGTTCAATGCCTGCAAAAATTGCTCTTAAAGGGCCTCATAAAGCAAAGAGAACATTTCAGGCTATAAGAATTGAGGTTAACGAAGAACTTGCTCTTTTGGAAAACTCAGTAAAAGATTTTTTTGCTTCTCTGTCGTTAGGTGGAAGATTATGTGTTATAACCTTTCATTCATTGGAAGACAGAATTGTTAAAAATGTGTTTAACGACTATCAGAGAGGATGTATATGTCCTAAAGATTTTCCTGTATGCGTGTGTAACAATAAACCACAGGGTAAATTGATTACAAGAAAGCCGCTTACAGCAGACGAAGATGAAGTTTTATATAACTTGCGCTCAACAAGTGCAAAATTACGAATAATAGAAAAGGTGGGAGAAAATGAGGTATAACCGTACAAGTTTAGCCTATAAGGTGGACGAGTTTAACGAAGTTGACAATCTTATTAAGGAAGCTAAAAAACAAAATACCCAGAATAAGAAATCTTCTGCTTTTTTTGTGGCAATCTGTGCTTTTTATATGATAGCAATAATTGCAACACTTCTTATTAAAACTGCGACTATAAACGAGCAGAAAGCAGAACTTACTGCAATTAAAAATGAATACAGTGCGATGGTGAACAGTAATAAAAAACTTGAAGTAGACATCAATTCTCAGATAGACTTAAGAAAAGTTGAAGAAATCGCTATTGCAAAACTTAATATGAATCAGCCTAAGAAAAATCAGATTATCTATGTTTCAACCGAGCCTAAAGATTATGGAGAAGTAAAGAGCCAGAATGTAAATTCCAAAAAGGATAAAAATATCTTTGCGTCATTGATAAAGGCTTTGAACGGATATTACGAATATTCTAATTAAAGACTGACATATAATTTGTAGGGGGATGGTTTCATTCCCCTAATTGTAGTTTTATGGCAAAATAAAAAGAGGAGCAAGGGGAAATATGGCAAGTGTAAATAAAATAAAAAAAAGAATAATTATTATGTTTTCCTGTGCAATTTTTTTATTTGTTGTTCTTGTTGTAAGAATAGGATACCTTACCATAGTTAAAGGGGACGAATATAAAAAACAGGCAATAGAACAGCAGACAAGAGACCGACTTATAACGCCTAAAAGAGGAACTATTTATGACAGAAACGGTAAACCTCTGGCAGTAAGTGCATCTGTTGAAACAGTAAGTATTTCTCCTCCTACCGTAAGAAAAGCAGAAAACAGGGACGAAATAGCAGAAACTCTGGCTTTGATACTTGAAATTGATAAAGAAGAAGTAAATAAGAAAATAGATAAAAAAACATCTTACGAAATTATAAAAAAGAAAGTTGAAAAAGATGTTGCAGATAAAATAAGAGAAAAAGATTTTAGTGGAGTGTATCTTGATGAAGACACCAAAAGATACTATCCTAACGGAAATTTTGCATCTCACTTAATAGGCTTTACAGGGGTTGACAATCAGGGACTTTGGGGAATAGAAATGATTTGCGATTCTGTGCTTAAAGGTAAATCGGGAAGAATAGTTACAGCCAAAAGTGCAGACGGAAATGAAATGCCATATAAATATGAAAGATACTATAACCCTGAAGACGGAGTAAATGTAGTTCTTACCATTGACCAGACTATGCAGCACTTTTTGGAAAAACATCTTGAAACTGCAGTTATAGACAATAAAATTCAAAATGGGGCCGCAGGAATTATTATGGATATAAAAACGGGCGAAATACTTGCTATGGCAACTAAACCCGATTTTGACCTTAACAATCCTTTTACTCTTAACAGTGAAACTGTAAAAAGCGAACTTTTAACAATAACCGACGGAGAAACAAGAAGAAAAAAAGAGAGCGAAGCATTGTCAGCAATGTGGAGAAACAAAGCGGTTGTTGACAGTTACGAGCCTGGTTCTACATTTAAAATAGTAGTTTCTGCAATGGGGCTTGAAACAGGCAAAGTATCCCTTAACGATTCTTTTAACTGTAACGGTTACAGACAAGTGGGAGGATACAGAATTCACTGCTGGAAAAGAGAAGGGCATGGCACAGAAAATTTTGTAGAAGGAATAAAAAATTCATGTAACCCTGTTTTTATGGATATAGGCGAAAGAGTGGGGCATGAAGATTTCTATAAATTTTATAAAGCATTCGGTTTTACCGAAACAACAGGTATTGAGTTAAACGGAGAAACAAACGGTATATTCTTTACTCCTGAGAATTTCAATACAACAGAACTTGCAACATCATCTTTCGGTCAGGGCTTTCAGATAACTCCTCTCCAGATGATAACAGCAGTTTCAGCAGTTGCAAATAAAGGTAAGTTATTAAGACCTTTTGTTGTTAAAAAATATGTTGACGACGAGGGAAATGTTATAGAAGAATTTAAAACAGAAGTTGTGCGTCAGGTTATAAGCGAAGAAACATCCAAACTTCTTTGTCAGGTTCTTGAAAACGTTGTTGTTGACGGTGGAGGTAAAAGCGCATTTATTCAAGGGTATCATATAGCAGGAAAAACAGGAACAAGTGAAAAACAGCCAAGGGGTAACGGTAAATATATTGCTTCCTTTGTTGGTTTTGCCCCTGCAAACGACCCTCAGATAGCCTGTCTTGTAATATTAGATGAACCTGGGGGAGACCAGTATATGGGAAGTATGGTTGCTGCTCCTGTTGTTAAAAGTATTATGGAAGACACATTAAGATATCTTGGCGTTGAACCTGATTTAACCGAAGAAGAAATGATAAAAGAATACACTGTTCCGTCAGTTGTAGGTAAAAACATTGATGAAGCACGTGCAATACTTAATTCAACATCATTAAAATATAAGGTTGAAGGCAGTCAGAATGTGGTGGTAAGGCAGGTGCCTGAAGCGGGAGTTGTGGTTGCAGAATCGGCAACAGTAATACTTTATACTGAAGAAACCCCGAATGACACTACCAAAGTTGTGCCAGATGTTTTGGGCCTCACATATAACGAAGCGTATAAAAAAATAATTGAAGCAGGGTTTAATATATCCTCGCATACACTAAACGAAGAAGAAAAAACAGCACTTAAAGTTATTTCTCAAAGCCCTGAAGCAGGAAAGTTTTTTGAGCAGGGTAATATTATAACCATTAAATTTAAAGAAGAATAAATATAAAAACTATTTTGTAAAAAGGAATAAGACTATGCTACTTAAGGAACTTCTCTCAAGTATTGATTACTTGAGTTTTACAAATGAAAAAGACACCGAAATAAAAGGTATTTGCTATGATTCGCGTAAAGTTAAAAAAGGCGACTTATTTGTGTGCATAAAAGGCTATGAAAGCGACGGGCATAAATACTTTAAAAACGCAGTAGAAAGCGGTGCAGTTGCAGTAATCGGCGAAGAGGATGTTTTAACCGATGTGCCTTATATCAAAGTAAAGAATTCAAGAAAAGCATTAAGTTTTATTTCTGCAGCATTTTACGGTTATCCGTCTAAAAAAATGCAGATAATCGGAATAACAGGAACTAACGGTAAAACAACATCTACTTATCTTATAAAAAGTATTCTTGAAGGGTGTGGATATAAAGTAGGGCTTATCGGCACAAACCAGAATATGATAGGCGACAAAATTTTACCGGCAGAGAGAACAACTCCTGATTCACTTGAACTTAACCTTTTATTAAAAGAAATGGCAGACGAGAATGTCAACTATGTTGTTATGGAAGTTTCTTCACATTCTCTGTTTCTTGACAGGGTAAGCGAAATAGACTTTAAGGTGGGCGCAATATCAAATATAACACAGGACCACCTTGATTTTCATAAAACTATTAAAGAGTACGCAAAGGCAAAAAGCATTCTTTTTGAAAAATCAGAAATATCAGTTTTAAATATTGACGACAGTTACTATGAACTTATGGCAACAAAAGCAAAAGATAAAGTTGTAACATACGGAATAGAAAAAGGCGATATCAAAGCATTTGATATTTTCCTAAACAGAAACGGTGTTTCTTTTAATGTGTCAAAAGATGACGAATGTTCAAGAATTTTAGTAGGCATACCTGGGAAATTTAATGTATATAATTCTCTTCTTGCAATAAGTGTTGCAACCGCTTTAGGTGTTCCTATGCCTTTTATAAGAATGGCTCTTAAGAATCATAAAGGAGTAAAAGGAAGACTTGAAGTAGTTGATACTGATACCGACTATACAGTTATTATAGACTATGCTCACACTCCCGACGGGCTTGATAATGTTATAGATACTATAAACGAATTTAAACAGGGTAGACTTATAACATTATTCGGATGCGGAGGAGACAGGGATAATAAAAAGAGAAGTATTATGGGTAAAATCGCAACTTCAAAATCAGATTTTACAGTTATCACTTCTGACAACCCAAGAACTGAAGACCCTTATAAAATCTTAGATGATATTACAAAAGGGGTCGTGGGGGAAAATTATACAGTAATAGAAAATAGACATAAAGCGATAGAATACGCCCTAAAAATTGCAAAAGAGAATGATGTAGTGCTTCTTGCAGGAAAAGGGCATGAAACATATCAGATTCTTAGCACAGGGAAAATTCACTTTGACGAAAGAGAAATAGTACACGAAATTTTAAAAAGGGGTTAAATTCAATGCTTTTAAAAATTGATGAAATAGTTAAAGCAACAAAAGGGAAAATTATATCAAAATCATCAGATGAAGTTACAAAAATTGTAACAGATAGCAGACTCACAGATGAAAAAAGCCTTTTTGTTCCCCTTCTAGGCGAAAACTTTGACGCTCATGATTTTTTAGAGGATGTTGAGAAAAACGGTTGCAAAGCAGTGCTTACAAGCAAAGACTACAAGGGCAACCTAACCGTAATAAAGGTAGAAGACACTAAAAAAGCATTGGGAGATATAGCAAGATACTATATAAAAAAACTAAACCCTGTAAAAGTTGCAGTTACAGGAAGCGTGGGCAAAACAACTACTAAGGATATGATAGCATCTGTGCTATGTAATCTTTTTCCAACCCTTAAAACAAACGGAAACTTTAATAATGATATAGGTGTGCCTCTTACTGCTTTCAGATTGGAAGATGAAAAAGTCGCAGTTTTTGAAATGGGTATGAACCATTTTAAAGAAATAGAGTATTTATCCGAAATTGTCTGCCCTGATATTTCGGTAATAACCAATATAGGACATTCGCATATAGAAAATCTTGGCTCAAGAGAAGGCATATTAAAAGCAAAACTTGAGATATTAAAGGGAATGAATAAAGACTCCTGCATAATTTTAAACGGAGATGACGAACTTTTATATAACGCGCGTGATTTAATAAATATAAAAACTATATATTACGGAATAAACAATAAAAACTGTGATATTTTAGCAGAAGATATAATAGAAGAAGACTCAAAGGTAAAATTTAAAATAGGTGGTTTTTCGTATACCATAAATACGCCTGGCATACATAATGTTTATAATGCACTTTGTGCAATAACTGTAGGAATGCAGTTAACAGACGATAAAGAGAAAATAAAAGAAGGGCTTATGAACTTTAAGCCAGAGGGTATAAGGCAGAATATTATAAAGAAAGATAATTTTACAATTATTTCAGACTGTTATAATGCAGCCCCAAATTCAATGATTGCATCTTTAGATGTTTTAAAGAAAACTAAAGGTAAAAGAAAAATTGCAGTTTTTGGCTCGGTATTAGAACTTGGAAAATTCCGCGATGAACTTTTAGAAGAAGTGGGAAGAAAAGTAAAAGAATATGATGTAGACGAACTTATAACAGTTACTGAAGATGCTCTTTGCATAAATAAAGGTGCAAAAGATTCGGGCTTTTTATGTGAAAAAAACTTTAGAGATAATATGGAAGTTTTAAACTACCTTAAAGCCAATATCAAGGACGATGATGTAATTTTAATCAAAGGTTCAAGAAAATATAAAATGGAGGAAATAAGCGAGGGCTTATTAAAATAAAATTATGAATTTATTATTTATATCACTTGTTATTTCATTTTTTATATGTGTTATCATTTCGCCTGTGCTTATTCCTTATTTAAGAAAGTTGAAATTCGGTCAGCAGATTTTAGAAGACGGACCTAACTGGCATAAGAAAAAATCAGGCACTCCTACAATGGGTGGAATTGCATTTATTATAGCAATAGCGCTTACAATTTCTTTTATCCATCTTGATTTAAGAGGATATATTGTGTTTGCCTTTGCACTTCTTTGTGGTGTAGTAGGCTTTGTTGACGACTTTATTAAGGTTAAACTAAAAAGAAACAAAGGGTTTAGCGCAAAGCAGAAAACTCTTTGTTTAATACTGGTTATTGTAACTTTTGTGCTTTTATTAAGATATTTTAACCTAACAGATACAAAAATTTTTATACCGTTTTTTAAATTCAGTTTTGATTTATATTATTTTTACTATCCGCTTGTTATGGTGGGAATATTCTATATGGTTAACTCCGTTAACTTAACCGACGGTATTGACGGTCTTGCAACAAGCATTACCTCAACCGTTCTGGTATTTCTTACCGCTACCATGTTTATAAAAGGTATGGTAGGATTATCTTTACTTAGTGCAGCTTCATTAGGTGCGCTTATTGCATTTTTGATTTTTAATCTTCATCCTGCAAAAGTATTTATGGGGGATACAGGTTCCCTGTTCTTAGGCGCTCTTGTTACGGGAATATGCGTTTCAACAGGCGACCCGCTACTTATTGTTATTTTAGGAATTGTATATGTAATAGAATCTTTATCGGTGGTTATTCAGGTTGCAAGTTTTAAATTATTCGGTAAGAGAGTTTTTAAAATGTCTCCTATCCACCACCATTTTGAAATGTGCGGATTTTCAGAAAATAAAATTGTTGTTTTATTTTCTTTAACCACGCTTTTGTTCTGCGTTTTGGGATTTATTGGAACTATTAGTTTTTAGGATGTGGTATAAATGGAAAAAATAAAAAAATCATCCTTTGACGGAGTATTGTTTGCGACAGTAGTTATACTGTCGCTGTTTGGCTTGATAATGATTTTTTCTGCAAGTGCACCGTCTGCATTTGTTTTGCACGGAGACAGTTTCTATTTTGTTAAAAAGCAACTTATCTGGACTGTCTTAGGTTTTGGCGCATTGCTTTTTTGTGCATCGTTTGACTATAAGAAATATAAAAAGTTCGGAATGTTAATGTATGTATTAAACATTATTCTTTTAATATTAGTTCTTATAATCGGTGTTGAAACAAAGGGTGCTAAAAGATGGATAAACCTTGGGATAGGTACATTTCAGCCATCTGAGTTTACAAAGGTGTCAATAGTTATTCTCCTTGCTATGTATTTTACCAGTATGGAGAAAAGTAAACAGAGTTTTTCAAATATTTATGTGCCTCTTTTAGTAATAGTGGGTATCCCTTGTGCTCTTTTACTATTGCAGCCTCACTTTTCGGTAATTATCATTATTTGCGGCACAGTATTTACTATGCTTTTATCATTCGGTATAAAATTTAAATTTTATGTTCCTCTTATATTTTTAGGTTTAGGCGCAGGAGGTTTTCTTGCGATAAGCGAACCGTATAGATTAAAGAGAATAACTGCGTATTTAGACCCGTTTCAGGATAAATTAGGAGACGGATGGCAAATAGTACAATCTCTTTACGCAATAAGTTCAGGAGGAATTTTTGGCTTGGGGTTAAGCCGAAGCAGGCAGAAGCATTTATATATCCCTGAACCTCAGAATGACTACATATTTTCAATTATCTGTGAAGAACTCGGTCTTATAGGTGCAACTTTAGTTATAGTGCTTTTTGGAATTTTACTTTTTAGATGCATAAAAATCGCTGTGGACTGTCCTGATTCATTCGGTACTTATATGGCGTTCGGTATGGGCGCACTTATTATTATACAGGTTATATTAAATATAGGCGTTGCAATAAACCTGCTTCCTGCAACAGGTATTCCTCTTCCGTTTTTCTCGGCAGGAGGCTCAAGTTTTGTTTTCCAGATGATAGCAATGGGAATAGTACTAAATATATCTCGTTATAAAAGGGGTTGAATAATTTGAGAATAGTTGTAACAGGCGGAGGCACTGGGGGACATATAAATCCTGCCATTGCAATTTCAAACGAAGTCCAAAGAAGAGATGAAAAAAACGAAATTTTATTTATTGGAACTAAAAAAGGCATGGAAAGCCGACTTGTTCCTCATGCAGGCTATAACATTGAGTATGTCGATGTGGAGGGCTTTACGCCTAAAGGCAGATTCCACGATATTAAAGTTATTTTAAAATTTATGTCTGGCATATTAAAATGTATGAAAATATTGTTAAAATTTAAGCCCGATGTAGTAGTGGGAACAGGTGGGTATGTAAGTGCACCTGCAGTAATGGCTGCCAATTTTCTAAGAATTCCTACTCTTATTCACGAGCAGAATGCAGTGGGAGGCAAAACTTCAAGACTTCTCTCTAAATTTGCAAAAAGGGTATGTATTACATTTAATGATATAGATATCTTAAATTGCCCCGAAAAAACAGTTGTTACAGGTAACCCTGTAAGAAAGGCATTTGAAACAGTCCGTAAAAACACATCTTTAAAAGAGATAGGGTTTTTAGAGGGTCTGCCAGTTGTAGTGTGTGTAAGCGGAAGCCTTGGTGCAGCGCAACTTAATCAATATATGGTTTCCTTTATAAAAAAACACTATCAGGAAAAGAAGTTTAAGGTTGTTTTAATAACAGGCCACAGATATTATATGAATGCAGTAGAAGATTTAAAAAACTGGGGAATAGATACCGACTCAGATTTTGTTAAAGTGAAAAAATATGCACACAATATGGAAGATTATCTTTGTGCTGCAGACTTAGTTATAAGCCGTTCGGGTGCAACATTTTTAAGCGAGATTGCATATCTTGGAAAACCGTCTGTGCTTATTCCTTCTCCTAATGTTGCGGAAAACCATCAGGAGATAAACGCAAACAGATTTGTAGCAGGTGGTGCTTCCATAAAAATAAGAGAAAGTTTACTTAATATGAAATTGTTTGAAAAAACAATTCTTGATATTTTAGAAGATAAAGAAAAAATGAAAGAAATGGGAGAAAACGCAAAACTTTTAAGTGTTCCTGATTCTTCCAGACGAATTGTAGACGAAATAGAAAAAATAATAAAAAAATAGCAGTATTCACACTTTCCTGAAAAAATCATAGTATAAATATGGAATAATTATCAGGAGGTGTGTAAGTGGGTAAGATAGTAATCACAGGAGGCAGAAAACTAAGCGGAAGAATAAAAATTCCGGGAGCGAAAAACACTGTGCTTCCCATTCTTGCGGCAACCTTAATAAGCGGTAAAAAAAGTATAATAATAGATTGCCCCAAGATTAAGGATGTTGAACTCACTTTAGAGATTTTAAAGGACTTGGGTTGCAAAATAAGCTGGGAGGAAGACCTGCTTATAATAGACTCTTCCGATATAAGAAAAACTGATATAAAAGAAGAACTGATGGATAAAATGCGTTCTTCCATAATTTTGACAGGCGCTGTACTCTCAAGAATGG
Source organism: Clostridia bacterium (assembly GCA_017554615.1). Taxonomy (NCBI): domain Bacteria; kingdom Bacillati; phylum Bacillota; class Clostridia; species Clostridia bacterium. Next base: position 58,030 of record JAFZHY010000013.1, on the reverse strand, counting down.
GAGAGGTAAGAACAACTTATCCTGGAGGCTGTGAATTAGGGCTTCGTCCCATAGATTTACATATCAAAGCCTTTAAAAAGATGGGAATATTTGTAGAAGAAAAATTCGGATATATCAATTTTAAGAAGAATAAGCAAAAAGACAGTGAAATACACCTTGATTTTCCGTCAGTAGGTGCAACAGAAAATATAATGCTTGCAGCATCAACCCATAAGGGTAAAACAAAAATTATAAATGCGGCAAAAGAACCGGAAATAGAAGACTTGCAAAAGTTCTTATGTAAAATGGGAGTTAAAGTATCAGGCGCAGGAACAAGCGTTATAGAAATTGTTGGTACTAACACATTTTATGAAGTAACCCATAAGGTTATACCTGACAGAATTGTAGCATCAACCTATATGGTTGCAGGAGCAATAACAGACGGAGATGTAATTCTTGAAAATGTTAATTATAATCATATAAGTTCGGTTGCAGCAGTAATGGATGCAATGGGAGTAGAATTTGAATTTATTGCTGACCACTCTATCAGGGTAAAAGGTAACGGAGCGTTAAAGTCTAATAACTTAATAAGAACCTTGCCTTATCCTGGGTTTCCTACTGATGCTCAGTCTATAATAATGTCCCTTTTAAGTATTGCAAAGGGAACGGGAATGATTATAGAAAATATCTTTGATTCAAGATTTAAGCATGTTGAAGAACTCAAAAAAATGGGCGCAGATATCACTATTTCTGACAGATGCGCAGTTATAAAAGGTGTGAAAAAACTGTACGGAGCAAGGGTTAATGCTCCTGACCTTAGAAGCGGGGCAGGTCTTGTGGTTGCAGGTCTTTGTGCAGACGGTGTAACAGAGGTGTCCAATACCCATTATATCAAAAGAGGGTATGAAGATATTGTAAGAGATTTACAAAGTCTTGGAGCAGATATAATATACAAATGATAAAACGGAGATAAAAATGAGGGAAAAAGGAAGAAAAAGCGAAGAAAAGAATATAATTGAAATTCATCGCCAAAGAAGAAAAAGAAAAAAGAAAGCCAAAAAAATTTTTCTTGCGATTATACTTATGCTGATTATCTGTATAGGTCTTCTTTTCACACCTGTTTTTAATCTTAAAGTAATAGATATCTCAGGAAACAATGTAATTTTAAGTGAAGAAATTATCAGTACGAGCGGATTTAATGCAGGTGAAAATATATTCAGGTTCAGACTAAAGGACGCAGGAGAAAATATTGCAAAGATTCCGTTTGTTGACAGTGTCAGTCTTCAAAGAATATTACCACAAAAAATAGAGATAAGTATAGTAGAATGTATCCCTGTTGCATATGTGAATGTAGCAGACACGGTGGTTATAGTTGATGATGAGGGTAAGGTTTTATCAGAAAAAACACCTGATATTTCCTATAAGTTACCAGAACTATCAGACTTTAAATTTGATAAATATATACTGGGAGAAAAAATAACCCTAAATTCCGATAAAAATTTGCAAAAAACTCTTGAAATTGCAAAAGATTTGTATAATAATAATCTTATTGAGAATGTATCAAGCATATTTATTGAAAATGATGAATTATGTTTTAATATGGATAACGATCTTAAAGTTATTGTAGGAAACAGTGATAATATCAACAGTAAACTTACCATGCTAAAAGCAGTTTTAGAGAAATTGCCTCATGGGGCAACGGGTAAGATAGATGCAAGAAATCCTAAAAAACTTCGTCATATTTCAGAGTAAATGTTAAAAAAGAAGCGTCATTGGGTTAAACCTCATGTGTCGCTTCTTGTTTAAATATCTAAGGTAAAGGATGAAAATGTAGATGAAAAAAGGAATCGCTCAGATTTCAATCGGCTTTGTTTGTATGATTTTAAGTTTCTTTATAGTGTTGCAGTTTAAAACTGTAAAAAACACTTCGGTTGCAACCTATCCCACTCAGTTAAGGGTAGGGCAGACTCAGGAACTTTTAAGGCTGGAAAAAGAGAAAAATGAGGCTTTATATAAACAGGTTATGGAATATAAAGATGAAATTTATGAGTATCAGACCCAGGCCAATGCCGATGAAATGCTTATTAAAGATTTAAGAAATGCAGAAATTTTAGCAGGTCTTGTATCGGTTGAAGGGCCTGGTATTGAAATAACCCTAAGCGATGGGGAAGGTGCGAATACCCAGAATATGAACGAAAATCTTTATATAGTTCATCAGGAAGATATTTTAAAGGTAATGAATGAACTAAGAGCAGCAGGGGCAGAGGCTTTATCGGTTAACGACCAGAGAGTTCTTGCTACAAGCGAAGTGCGTTGTGTGGGTAATGTGGTTAATATTAACGGTGTAAAAGTTGCAGCACCATTTGTTATAAAAGCAATAGGCGACCCTGATCAGCTTGAAAGTGGTTTTAAAATGAGGGGTGGAATTTTTGATGAACTTTCCCCTTGGATTAAAATCGAGATAAAAAAAGTTGAGAGTGATATGGTTGTTCCTGCGTATGTAGGAAAAATTGAGTATAAACATTCTAAAATAATAACTAACGCTAAAGCAAACGAAGCATTGGGGAAATAAGAGGTGAGATAAATGACTATTGCGCTTATATGCCTTTTAACAGGTGGGCTACTTGGGTATTTTCTTAATATAAATGTGTCAACCGAAGCATCGGTTTATATTGCCATTGCAATATTTGCAGCGTTTGACTCTATAATGGGTGGAATAGTTGCAAACTTAAGCAAAAGATTTGATTTGACAATTTTTGTTTCAGGTTTCTTTTTGAATGCACTTTTATCAATATCTATTATCTTCCTTGGCGTAAGGCTTGGAATTGACTTATACACTGCAGTTGTTGTTGTGTTTTCCATAAGAATTTTCAGAAATTTTGGTATAATTAGAAGTTTACTATTGAATAAATGGAGAGAATCTGTTAAAATAAAAAATAATGGTGATAAAGAAGAAAATAATATAAATTAGGGAGGGCATAAAAAATGTCAGTTAAAATTCCAACAGGAATTGCAGAAAATGCTGTAATAAAAGTAATTGGTGTCGGTGGAGCAGGCAATAATGCAGTTAATAATATGGTACTTAATAATTTGTCAAGCGTAGAATTTATTGCTTTAAACACGGACAAGCAGGCTCTTTCAACATCATTGGCTACTCATAAAATTCAAATCGGAGAAAAAGTTACAAGAGGGCTTGGAGCAGGTGCAAATCCGGAAATCGGTAAAAAAGCAGCAGAAGAGTCAAGCGATGAAATCGCTCAGATTTTAAAAGGTGCTGATATGGTGTTTATCACTGCCGGTATGGGTGGCGGAACAGGTACAGGTGCAGCCCCTATCGTTGCAGGTATTGCTAAAGATTTAGGTATCTTAACAGTCGGCGTTGTTACAAGACCGTTCTCTTTTGAAGGAAGAAAAAGAGGCGAAATTGCAAGTAAAGGCACAATGGAACTTAAAGAAAGCGTTGACGCTTTAATGGTTATTCCAAATGATAAACTTCTTAATATGGTAGATAAAAACACATCTTTGCTTGATTCATTCAAACTTGCAGACGATGTTTTAAGACAGGGCGTTCAGGGCATATCCGATGTAATCGTTATCGGTGGTCTTATCAACTGTGACTTTGCCGATGTTAAAACAGTTATGAAAAATAACGGTTTTGCTCATATGGGTATTGGTTACGGTTCAGGGGAAAACAGAGCAGAAGATGCTGCCAAAGCAGCAATCGAAAGTCCGCTTCTTGAAACCTCTATTGAAGGTGCAAAAGGTGTCCTTGTTAATATCACAGGTAGTTCAAGTCTTAACCTGTTCGATGTCAGCACTATCAATACTATTATTCAGGAAAAAATCTCTGCTGATGCAGATAACTACATATTCGGTACTGTTACCGACGAATCAATGGGCGATGATATTAAAGTTACTGTTGTTGCCACAGGTTTTGACACTGCTGAAGGCGGTCCTGTTATAAGACCAATGGTTAGAAAACCTGTAGAAAAGAAAGAAGAGCCGGTAGCCGAAAAGGAAGAACTGCCAGTTTTAGATGTTGCTGAACCTAAAAAACCGATAGAAGAAGACCAGATAGATGTTTTTGATAAAGACATTCTTGACATTCCTTCCTTTATTGATTCAATGGGTAAGAAAGAAGAATAATCTTAAGAAGCACCTGATATTACAGGTGCTTCTAATGATATAAAAGAGAGGTTTATATTTAATGAATTTATTAGAAGAATTAAAGGCAAGAGGGCTTATCGCCCAGATGACACATGAAAAAGAAATAGAAGAACTTTTAAATAATGAAAAAGTTACTTTTTATATAGGTTTTGACCCTACAGCAGATTCACTTCATATCGGCCACTTTTTGCAGATGGTTGTAATGGCTCATATGCAAAGAGCAGGGCACAGACCTATTGCAATTATTGGTGGGGGAACTGCTATGGTAGGCGACCCATCAGGCAGAAGCGATATGCGTCAGATGATGACAAAAGAAACCATCCAGCATAATGCAGACTGTTTTAAAAGCCAACTTTCAAAATTAGTTGACTTTTCCGAAGGCAAAGCGCTTATGGTAAACAATGCAGACTGGCTTTTAGACCTTAACTATATTGAATTTTTAAGAGAAATCGGCGTTCATTTTTCAGTAAACAGAATGCTTACTGCAGAATGTTTTAAAACCCGTCTTGAAAAAGGTCTTTCATTTATTGAGTTTAACTATATGCTTATGCAAAGTTATGACTTTTTAAAACTTAACAGAGAATACGGTTGTAAATTAGAACTTGGTGGGGATGACCAGTGGTCTAATATCATCGGTGGTATCGAGCTTATAAGAAGATGCGATGCAAAAGAAGCCTATGGTATGACATTTACGCTTCTTACAACATCCGAAGGAAAGAAAATGGGTAAAACTGCCAAAGGTGCTTTGTGGCTTGACCCTAATAAAACAACTCCTTTTGAATTCTATCAGTATTTTAGAAATGTTAACGACTCTGATGTTATAAACTGTATGAAACTTATTACTTTCATTCCTCTTACAGAAATTGCAGAGTATGAAAAATTAGAAGGCAGCGAAATCAACAAAGCAAAAATGCGTCTTGCATTTGAAGTTACTAAAATGGTTCATGGCGAAGAAGAAGCCCAAAAAGCCGAAGCGGCAGCGCTTAGTCTTTTTGCAGGTGGTCAGGCTGCTGAAGTTCCAAGTGTAGAAATAAGCAAGGAAGAGTTAAAAGACGGAATGAATATTATGGACTTACTTGTTTTAACAAAACTTGCACCATCAAAAAGCGAAGCAAGAAGAAATGTTACACAGGGTGGGGTTTCAGTTAAAGAAGAAAAGGTTTCAGATATTAACTTTACCGTTACTTTAGATATGTTTGACAATAACGAACTTATGGTAAGAAGAGGTAAAAAAGCATTTATAAAAGTAATTGTTAAATAGAAAAAAAAGCAGATTTTTCAATCTGCTTTTTTTTAATTAACCTACAATGATTTTTCCGTCTTCTGCTTTAAGAGAAACTATGCTTTTTTCTTTTATATTTCCCTTAAGCATTTCTTCGGAGAGTAAGTCTTCAATATCTGTCTGAATAGTTCTTCTAAGAGGTCTTGCACCATAGGATGCATCATAACCTTTTTGGGCTAAATAATCATACACCGAATCGTCAATATTAAGTGTAATATTTTTTTCTTCAACTCTTACTTTTAAAGACTTAATCATAATTTTGGAAATATTTTTTATATCATCCTTTGAAAGTTTGTGGAATACTATAATCTCATCAATTCTGTTTATAAATTCAGGTCTTAAATAGTTCTTTAATTCTTTTAATACACTGCTCTTTATTTCTTCGTATGATGAGTCTTCTTCGCTTTCTTGCGAAAAACCTAATTTTGATTTTATTTCGGTTATTTTTGATGCACCGATATTTGATGTCATAATAATCACAGTGTTTTTAAAATCAACTCTTCTTCCTTGCGAGTCGGTTAAAATTCCGTCTTCAAGAATTTGTAAGAGTGTGTTAAAAACGTCAGGATGAGCCTTTTCTATTTCGTCAAATAATAAAACGCAGTAAGGGTTTTGTCTTACCTTCTTGGTAAGTTGACCTCCCTCGTCATGCCCAATATATCCCGGAGGAGCACCGATAAGTCGGGAAACGGAGTGCTTTTCCATATATTCAGACATATCTATTCTTATCATAGATTCACTTGTTCCAAACATAACTTCCGATAAAGTTTTTGCAACCTCGGTTTTACCAACTCCGGTAGGCCCTAAGAATAAAAATGAGCCAATAGGTCTTTTAGGGTCTTTAAGTCCTGCACGGTTTCTTCTTATTGCCTTTGCTATTTTAACTATGGCTTCATCCTGACCTACAACTTTTTCGTGCATACTCTCTTCAAGTTTTAAAAGTTTTTCTCCCTCTTCTTCGGTTAGTTTTGAAACAGGAATTTTAGTCCATGAGGATATAACCAAAGCAATATCTTCTTCGCCTACGCAGTTTATAATTTTTGAGTTTGCTTCTTCTCTCTCTAATTTCTTTATCTTAAGTTCGTCTTTTAATTTGTTTTCTTCATCTCTTAATTTTGCTGCAGTTTCAAAATCTTGTGCAAGAATTGCCTCTTCCTTTTCTGCCTTTATTTTTTCAATTTTTTCTTCCAGTTCTTTAAAATCTGGCGGAGAAGTTAAGTTTTTAATTCTTAATTTTGAAGATGCCTCGTCAATTAAGTCAATAGCCTTATCAGGTAAGAACCTGTCGGTTATATATCTATGTGAAAGTTTTGCAGCAGCCTCAAGCGCCTCGTCGGTAATTTTTACCTTGTGATGTGCCTCGTATTTATCTCTTAAACCCTTTAAAATCTCAATGGTTTCTTCAACTGTCGGTTCTTCTACTGTTACGGGTTGAAATCTTCTCTCTAAGGCAGAGTCTTTTTCAATATGCTTTCTGTATTCGTCAATAGTAGTAGCACCAATCAACTGAATTTCGCCCCTTGCAAGAGATGGTTTTAAAATATTTGCAGCATCTATTGCTCCCTCTGCTGCCCCTGCACCAACAATAGTGTGTATTTCATCTATAAAAAGAATAGTGTCTTTCTTTTCTTTAACATCTTTTATGACTTTTTTAATTCTGTCTTCAAACTCGCCACGGTATTTAGACCCTGCAAGAAGTGAAGTTAAATCTAAGGTTACAAGTTTTTTCCCTTTAAGAGTTTCAGGAACTTTGTTTTCATATATTCTAAGAGCAAGTCCCTCTGCAATAGCAGTCTTACCAACCCCAGGTTCACCTATTAAGCAAGGGTTGTTTTTTGTTCTTCTTGATAAAATTTCTATAACTCTTGCAATTTCTTCTTCTCTGCCTATAACAGGGTCGATTTTACCCTCTTTGGCAGCCTTTGTAAGATCTACACCGAATTTATCACTTTCGTTATTCTTGCTCTCTTCCTTTTGAGTGCTGTATGAAGATGATGAACTTTCATTAAACAGTTTAAAAATATCTTCTACAATTTTTTGCGGGTTTGCCTTTAGCGTGGTTAAAATTTTATAAGCAACTGAATCGTTTTCATTAAGAAGCGCTAAAAGAAGATGCTCTGTTCCTATATATTTATGGTCTAAATTAACTGCTACCTCAAGAGCAATTTCCAACACTCTTTTGCATCTTGGGGTAGGGTATTTTCTCTGATTGTCAGGAGTGCCTTTGCCTATATATTTTTCTATCATTAAGTTAACGCCCTCTTCAGTAACACCGTTTGCAATAAGTGCATTATATGCAATTCCTGACCCCTCTTTTAAAAGACCTAAAAGAATATGTTCGCTTCCTATATAATTATGTCCTAATTCCATAGCCGACTTTTCAGAAAGGGAAATTGCAGTTTCGGCTTTTTTGGTAAATCTTTTATCATGCATTTAAATCACTTCCTTTATAAGTTTTGCTCTTAATTTATCTCTTTTTAGAGTATCTTCTTCGCCTATACTGTAAGGTGCAAGAGAAGATATAAGTTTTTTGAACAAATCACAATCTATGTTATCAATTATACCCATATCTGCCCCTAATAAAACATCTGACCATAAAGAAGAAAATTCTTTGTAACCGATCATATGACAGTATTTTAAAATTCCAAACGACCTTAAAACTTTGTCGGCTAATGAATCTGAGTTTATAGCCTCTCTTAATTTAATTTCTTCTTTAATAATTTCTGATACAATGTTTTTAAGCCTTAAAATAATTTCTTCTTCCGATATTCCTAAAGTAACCTCGTTTGAAACCTGAAATATATTTCCCAGGCTCTTTGTTCCTTCTCCGTAATAACCCCTGAGTGTCATTCCAAGTCGGTTAACATTTCTTATAAATGTATTAAGCCTCCCGCTCATACAAATAGCAGGAATATGAATCATAACTGATGCCCTTAAGCCTGTGCCGACATTTGTAGGGCAACTTGTTAAATAACCGAATTTTTCAGAAAATGCATATTCATTTCCCTCTTCAATTAAATCATCACAGGCATTTGCAAGAGAGTATGCCAAGGATAAATCGAACCCTTTTTTTATAACCTGAATTCTTAAATGGTCTTCTTCATTTACCATAATGCTTATTTCCTTATTGTTATCAATTATAACAGCACTTTCAACTTTGGAATTTAAAATGTCAGGGCTTATAAGATGCTCTTCAACAAGTTTTTTCCCATTTATTTTAAGTTCTTCCTGATTGATTTGTCTAAACATCAAAGGGGACTTTTCATTAGACGAAAAAAGAGCATCTTTAACTTTTTTTGTAATCTTTATGGCATCTTCTTTATCAATTTGGGGAATAAATTTATAACCTTTAAAATTTCTCGCAAGACGAATTCTTGTTGATAGTGCAATATTTTCCGTCATAGTTTATTCCTCCATTTCCTTAATTTTATCTCTTATTTTTGCGGCTTCTTCGTATTTTTCTTCTTTAACAAGTGCCTCAAGTTTTTTTCTTAATGCTTCTTTTTCTCTTTTTATCCTTAATGCCCCACTGTATTTTTTAGGAAGTTTCCCTGTGTGCTCATCCGATGAATGAATGTTTTTAAGCATCATATCAATATTTTTGCCAAAGGATGTGTAACACTTCTCACAACCAAATTTCCCTTGTTTTTTAAAGGAAGAATAGGTTGTATGACAGTTTTCACATTGAAGATTATAACTTATCTCAGGAGAAAACATATTTAAAAAATCAGATAATATATTGTCAGGCTTAATTTCTAATGACGGGATATCTTCATAAGATGCACAATCTTTGCAAAGATACTGCTCCAAAATATTTCCGTTATAATTTTTTATAATTTTTACTAAAGCCTGATTTTTTTTACATTTCTCGCATAACATAAAATCAACTCCTTTTAAGATTTATAAGAATATTTTTAAGAATTCTCGCTCTTAAATAATCTTTAAGTTGCGCATCAGTGTTAAGTGTAGTGTCTGAAACTGCGGCAAACATAATGTTTGCTTCTCTTTTAGTAATCTTTCCATATTCATAAAGTGCCTTTATATATGAATATGCATCACTCTGTTTTAAAAAGTTTCCAATAGAGTTAATAAGAGTGGTTATATAATCGCTTTCATTTAATTTAACCCTTCTTATAGTTATTCCGCCTCCTCCGCCTCGTCTTGACTCAACGATAAAACCATGCTCGTTTGTAAACCTTGTGGATATAACATAATTTATCTGAGACGGTACGCAGTTAAAATACGCCGCAAGGTCGTTTCTTTTAATCTCTACCTCGCCCTCATTATTTAAAAGTTCCTTTATATATCTTTCTATTATATCTGATATAGCCATAATTACACCCCTTTTTGACTTTGACTATCTTTGACCTTTGTTTTATCATAAACCATATTTTTAAGTTTGTAAAGAGGCAATTTTAATATTTTTTTGTCGATTTTACTTAAAATGGGGCGTTTTTGGAATAAAAGGGTTTAAAAATTAAGAGTTTCTATTAAAATATTTAATATTCTCTTTTTTAAACAAAATTATTTTTAAAAATAATGGCTTAAATATTTAAAGCCAATTTAGAAAAAAATGGTTATTAAAATTAAACAAAATGTTAAAAATATCTTGAAAAAAGTTTGTATAAGTTGTATAATAAATGTGTGCTAAAAGAAAATAAGGTATGAAATATACCAAAAAAGGAGAGGGGAAAATGGAAAAACTTTTCAAATTAAAAGAACATGGCACAAATGTTAAAACAGAAATTATAGCAGGTATAACCACATTTTTGGCTATGGCTTATATCTTAGCTGTTAACCCTGGTATGTTAGGTATTATTCCTGACGGTCCTGGCGCTGCTGCTATTTTTATGGCTACTGCTCTTTCTGCTGCTATCGGAACAATTTGTATGGCGTTTTTTGCTAACTATCCTGTTGCATTGGCATCAGGTATGGGTCTTAACGCTTTCTTTACCTACACAGTATGTTTAGGTATGGGATATTCATACAAAGTTGCTTTAACTGCTATTTTATTTGAAGGTATTATATTTATGATTCTTTCAATATTTAAGTTCAGAGAAGCACTTGTAAACAAAATTCCAGCAAACTTAAAGCTTGGTATTACAGCAGGTATTGGTTTATTTATTACAATTATTGCACTTATCAACGCAGGTATCGTTGTTAATAACGATTCTACATTAGTTGGTCTTGGTAGTTTAGGTTCTCCACAGGTTGTTCTTGCAATCGTTGGTTTACTTATTATCGGAGTGCTTCATCACTATAAAGTTACAGGCGATATCTTAATAGGTATCTTGGCAACATGGGTGCTTGGCATTATTGCTGAACTTGTTGGCTGGTATCAGGTTAACCCAGATGCAGGTGTTTATTCTTTAATTCCTAATCTTTCATGGGATGCAATTAAAGCAAACTTTGCTGCTCCTGCATTATTCCAGTTTGATTTTGCGTTTGTTGCGAAAAACTTTGCATCTTTTGCAGTAGTATTATTCACATTCTTATATACTGATATTTTTGATACAGTTGGTACATTAATCGGTGTTGCTCAGAAAGGCGATTTGCTTGATGAAGACGGTTCTCTTCCAAGAGCAGGTGGCGCTTTAATGGCAGACGCTGTTGGTACAGTTGCAGGTGCATGTCTTGGTACTTCTACTGTTACAAGTTATGTTGAATCTTCAGCAGGTGTAGCAGCAGGCGGAAGAACAGGTTTAACAGCGCTTACAACAGGTATCTTATTCCTTATAGCAATTCCTCTTGCACCAATATTCCTTGCAATTCCTGGATTTGCTACAACTCCTGCAATGTTATTCGTTGGTCTTCTAATGCTTTCAGCAGTTACTAAGATGGACTTTGATGGCGATGTTGCAGATTCAATCGGTGGATTTTTAGCAATCGTTATGATGCCTTTTGCATATTCAATAGCAACCGGTATTATGTTCGGTATGATTTCATGGGTTGTTTTAAAAATCTTATGCGGTAAAGTAAAAGATATAAGCCCTATTATGTGGGTATCAGTTGCACTGTTTGCAATCTATATCGGCACACAGGTTATGTAATTATAAATACCATTTAGTTTATAATTTGATGCCCGCTATTAATGGCGGGCATCATTAATGAAAGAGGCTAAACTATGAAAAATTCTTATACTCTTAAAGTTGCAGGCCTTACAAGAGAACTTCCTTTCTTTAAAGTAAGCGAAGAACTTACCATTGCTGCATTTATTATGTTCGGGGATGTGGAACTTACCGAGTGCTGTGCAAAAGCACTTCTTGAAAAAGCACCCGAATATGATATATTAGTTACTGCAGAGGCAAAAAGCATTCCGCTTATTTACGAAATGGCAAAACAGGCAGGCGCAAACAATTATGTTATAGCAAGAAAAAAACCAAAAGTTTATATGAAAAATCTTATCTCTGTAACGGTTAATTCAATAACCACTCACGGAGAACAAAGCCTTTATCTTGGCGAAGATGATATTAATCTTTTAAAAGGTAAAAGAGTACTTATAGTTGACGATGTTATAAGCACAGGAGAGTCCATCTTAGCCCTTGAAAAACTCGTTTTAGAAGCAGGGGGCAACATTGTAGGTAAAATGGCTGTCCTTGCAGAAGGAGATGCGATGGACAGAGGAGATATTATCGCGCTCGAAAAATTACCGTTATTTGATAAAGACGGAAATATATTAGAATAAAATTTAAGCCGAAACTTTTAAAAAGTTTCGGCTTTTTTTGTTATATATTATTTTCAAGTATTCTAACTGCAGATTTAACCATTTCAACGCACGGCCTTTTTTGGTAGTATTCTTCTGTTCTTTTTGATGGCTCGGGGTTGTCATTTTTTATGCTTAACCCTAAGAGTTCTCGGCAAATAATGGAACCGTTTTCCTTTTCAAATTCTTTTGAAAGAAGTTGTACCTTTTCGTATACTTCCTTTTTCTTTGTAAGATTATCCGAATCGGTATATCCGTCTAAAAAGCCAAGTACAATAAACATTCCGCTTACTGCACCGCAAACTTCTCTTAATCTTCCCATTCCTCCGCCAAAAGGGGACGCAAGTTTTATTAAAGTATCAAAATCTAAGGGAATAATATCCGAAAAAGCACCGACAACTGCCTGAGCACAGTTATATCCGTCTGTAAAAAGTTTCTGGGCATATTCTTCTTTCTTCATAACCTACACCTTAAGAAGTTTTTCAACTTCGTTTGCACATTCGTCAAGATGCTTGCCACTGTATAGTTCTATAAGACCGCTGTCTGTATTTTCTGCAAGATAAGGGTCAATAGGCATTTTTGCAAGAACTTTAACACCGTGTTCTTTTGCAATTTCGTCAATATGGCTTTCGCCAAACATCTTGATTTGTTTTTTACAGTCAGGACATTCTAAATAACTGTAATTTTCCACAATGCCGATAACAGGCACATTCATAAGTTTAGCCATATTAAGAGCCTTTTTAACAATCATTGAAACAAGGTCTTGCGGAGATGTAACAACAATTATTCCGTCAACTGGAATAGTCTGAAAAACTGTTAAAGGCACATCGCCTGTTCCAGGTGGCATATCAATAAACATAAAATCAACATCAGACCATATAACATCAGTCCAGAACTGTTTAACTGTTCCTGCAATAACAGGCCCTCTCCATACAACAGGGTCGGTATCGTTATCAAGAAGCAGGTTAAGGCTCATTATATCAATTCCTGTTTTGGATGTAACAGGGTATAGCCCGAATTTGTTTCCCATAGCCTTTTCCTTTAAGCCAAAAGCCTTAGGGATAGACGGACCTGTAATATCTGCATCTAAAATTGCAGATTTATAGCCTTTTCTATTTAACATAACAGCCATAAGAGAAGTAACCATAGATTTGCCTACTCCACCTTTACCGCTCACAATTCCTATAACTTTTTTAATATCCGAAAGTTCGTTTGGCGCCTCTAAAAAACTTTCAGGTTTCTGATTACTGCATTTTGAAGAACAAGTACTGCAGTCGTGTGTACATTCGCTCATTTTATTTCATCCTTTCTCATTTGCTCTTTAGTATTATAATACAATCTTATTATTAAATCAACTTTTTTGACTCTTTTTGTAACATTTATGCTTTTTTTATAAAGATAACTCTTGAAAAATCTAAATAATTTTGGTATAATAACTAATAATGTGTTGGCATTATTATAGCCTGTATGAAAGGACAATTTATTTATGCCAAGATTTTTTGTCAGTATCGATGCTATTAAATCGGATAAGATTATTTTAACCGGTGAAAATATGCATCATCTTGCTAACGTTTTACGCTGTAGAACAGGCGAAAATGTTACTGTGTCAGACAGTTCGGGTTTTGATTATGATTGTTTGATAGAAAGTATTGCAAAAACCGATGTAACACTTAAAATTTTAGATAAGAAAAAAAGTCAGGGTGAGCCTTTGGTTAAAATATCACTTTTTCAGGGGCTTCCTAAGGGAGATAAATTTTCTTTGATTGTTGAAAAGTGTGTGGAAGCAGGTGTATATGATATTACTCCTGTCAATATGGCAAGATGCGTTTTAAAAATTTCAAAAAAAGATTTTGAGAAGAAAAAAGAAAGATATAATAAAATTTCTTTATCTGCTGCCAAACAGTCGGGCAGAGGAATAGTTCCTTTGGTTAATAATCTTATTGATTTTAGCGAATTTAAAAACCTTGTTGATGATTATGATTTGGTGCTTTTCCCTTACGAAGAAGAAAAATCACATACATTAAAGAGTGCATTAAAAGATTTTAAGGGAGAAAAAATTGCAATTATTATCGGCCCTGAGGGCGGGTTTTCCAAAGAAGAAAGCGAAGAAATAAAAAACTGTGGCATACAAAGTGTAACTTTAGGTAATAGAATTTTAAGAACTGAAACAGCAGGTCTTGCTTCTATATTTAATATACTGTATGAATTAGAACTTTAAAAGAGAAAGGATATTTACAAAATGAATAGAAACGACATTAAGAGAATTCAGAAAAGAAAAGAAATAAAACAGGAATTGGACATTCTTTCAAATAAATTATTGATGATGTTTACCATTTCCCTTATCTTAGGTATAGTTCTTATATTCTTACACAGTGCTTTTATGGGGTATGGCTCTCATATTCCAAAAGTGCAGGGGTTTGTTACATTTATCTCAACTTTGGGTTTTATACTTTTCTTAGCACTTCTTATTTCATCATTTATAGTAAATAAAAAAATAAAAGTAAGTTTAAGAAACTGGAGTATAGTTTCCCTTGTTATAGGAACAGGCGCGTTTTTTGTTTATCCGATAGATATTGTAAGCAGTTTCTTTTCTCTTATAGGTTTACCTAATAAAGGCGGAGTGTTAGCAGTTAAACTTTCTAATATTATGGGCACAAAAGCAATAAAAGTTATATTAATAGGTCTTGTAATATATGTTATAGGTATGTTTATCTACTATACTGTTAAAGGCAATAAAATAAAAAGCAAATAAATTTGTAGCGAGGTTTTATAAATGAATAACTCAGAAAAAACAATGGAAAAAATAGTTGCACTGTGTAAAGGAAGAGGTTTTGTATATTCCGGTTCCGAAATATACGGTGGTCTTGCAAATACATGGGACTACGGTCCTTTGGGCGTTGAATTTAAAAACAATGTTAAAAAAGCATGGTGGAAAAAATTTATTCAGGAAAGTCCTTATAATGTGGGCCTTGATGCCGCAATACTTATGAACCCTAAAACATGGGTTGCTTCAGGGCATGTGGGAGGTTTTTCCGACCCTTTAATGGACTGTAAAGATTGTAAAACAAGACACAGAGCAGACCATTTGATAGAAGAAGCAGAAGGCGTAAGCCCTAACGGCTGGTCAGATGAAGAAATGCTTTCATTTATCAAAGAAAAAAATATCAAATGTCCTGACTGTGGCTCTCAAAATTTTACAGATATAAGAAAGTTTAACCTTATGTTTAAAACATTTCAGGGGGTAACTGAAGACAGTAAGGCAGAACTTTTCTTAAGACCTGAAACTGCGCAGGGTATCTTTGTTAACTTTAAAAATGTTCAAAGAACTGCAAGAAAAAAACTTCCTTTTGGTATCGGTCAGATAGGAAAATCTTTCAGAAATGAAATCACACCTGGTAACTTCACTTTCAGAACAAGAGAGTTTGAACAGATGGAACTTGAATTTTTCTGTAAACCTGGCGAAGATTTAAAATGGTTTGACTACTGGCAGGAATTCTGTAAGAACTTTTTATTAAGCTTAAATATGAAGGAAGAAAATATCAAACTAAGACAGCACGAGCAGGAAGAATTATCTCACTATTCCAATGCTACAACTGATATAGAATATCTTTTCCCATTTGGTTGGGGAGAACTTTGGGGTATTGCCGACAGAACAGATTTTGACTTAAAACAGCATATTGAACATTCAGGAGAAAATCTTGAATATTCTGACCCTGAAACAGGCGAAAAATACATTCCTTACTGTATTGAACCATCTCTTGGGGCAGACAGGGTTGCACTTGCTCTTTTAGTTGAAGCGTATGACGAAGAAATCTGCGATGTAGAAAAGAACGATGTAAGAACAGTTTTAAGACTTCATCCGTTCTTAGCGCCTGTTAAATGTGCTATTTTACCGCTTTCCAAAAAGTTATCAGACGGTGCGTTTAGCGTTTATGAAAAACTTAGCAAAAAGTATAACTGTGAATATGACGAATCCGGAAGCATAGGTAAAAGATACAGAAGACAGGACGAAATCGGTACTCCTTTATGTATCACATTTGACTTTGAATCTTTAGATGACGATTCAGTTACAATTAGAGACAGGGATACTATGGCTCAGGAAAGAATAAAAATTTCTGAACTTGAAAGTTATATTGATAAAAAATTAGAATTTTAAAACATAACCTAAACCCAATTATCCTTTGGGTTTAGGTTTTCTAAAACAGGAGAATAAAAAATGATTGAACTAATTAAAGACGGCGTTTATTTAATAAACGGTGAAGAAATTTTAAATAAAGAAGAACTTAAAAATAAACTTAATATAGAAAGTGATACCGAACTTTTTAAAAAGGGAACAATGGCTTATAAAATTTTAGAAAGCCATAATACATCGGATAATATGGACAGCCTTAAATTAAAGTTTGATAAAATGGCGTCTCACGATATAACCTATGTCGGCATTATTCAGACTGCAAAAGCATCAGGGCTTACCAAGTTCCCTATACCGTATGTTTTAACCAACTGCCACAACTCTCTTTGTGCAGTAGGGGGAACAATTAATGAAGACGACCATCTGTTCGGCTTATCTGCTGCGAAAAAATACGGTGGAATTTATGTTCCTGCCCATCAGGCAGTTATCCACCAGTATATGAGAGAAATGATGGCAGAATGCGGCGCTATGATTTTAGGGTCGGACAGTCATACAAGATACGGAGCATTTGGAACAATGGCGATAGGGGAAGGCGGCCCTGAACTTGTTAAGCAACTTTTAAGCCGTACTTATGATATAACTTATCCTGGGGTTATAATGGTATATCTTAAAGGTAATGTTAACAAAGGTGTAGGCCCTCAGGACGTTGCATTATCCATTATAAAAGAAGTGTTTGACAATGGCTTTGTTAAAAATAAGGTTATGGAATTTGTTGGGCCTGGCATATCAAATCTTGATGTTGATTTCAGAAATGGTATTGATGTTATGACGACTGAAACTACATGTCTATCATCTATCTGGAGAACTGATATAAAGGTTAAAGACTATTATGATATGCACAAAAGAATAGGCGAATTTAGAGAACTTAACCCTGATAATATTGCATATTATGACGGAGCAGTTATTGTAGACTTATCAACTATAAAACCGTCTATTGCTATGCCATTCCACCCAAGTAATGTCTACACTATTGAAGAACTTAATAAAAACTTAGAAGATATAATAAGAGATGTTGAAATAAAAGGCGCAAAACAAATGGATAACCCTGATGTTAAATTCAGCCTTAAAGAAAAGATAGTAAATGGTAGATTAAAGGTTGACCAGGGTGTCATCGCAGGTTGCGCAGGTGGTACTTATGACAACTTAATTGACGCTGCAGATATTTTGGAAAAAGGAAATATAGGTAACGATGAATTTATGCTTTCTGCATATCCGTCAAGTCAGCCTGTATATCTTGAACTTATTAAAAACGGTGCAGCATCTAAACTTCTAAGAGCAGGTGTATCTATAAGAACTGCTTTCTGTGGCCCATGCTTTGGCGCAGGGGATGTTCCTGCCAATAATGCATTGTCTATAAGACATTCAACAAGAAACTTCCCTAACAGAGAAGGTTCAAAACCGTCAGGCGGCCAGATTTCATCTGTTGCTCTTATGGATGCAAGGTCTATCGCTGCAACTGCAATAAACGGTGGTTTCTTAACCCCTGCAACTGATATAGATGTAAACTTTACAAAACCTAAGTATTATTTTGATAAATCAGTGTACCAGAGCAGAGTTTATTTCGGCTCAGGCAAAGCACAGGAAGATGTAGAATTAAAATATGGTCCTAATATTGCAGACTGGCCTAAAATGTCAAATCTTACTGACGACTTGCTTTTAAAAGTTGTATCCGTTATATGCGACCCTGTTACTACAACTGATGAACTTATACCATCAGGCGAAACATCTTCTTACAGATCAAACCCTTTAAAACTTGCAGAATTCACACTTTCAAGAAAAGACCCTCAGTATGTTGAAAAGGCAAAAGAAGTTGGAGTTTATGAAAAATTAAGACTTGATGGTAAAAATCCGTTTGAAGAATGTGAGGAACTAAAAAACGTTTACGAAAAAATAAAGGCAATTAAAGATATTGATGTGTTAAACACAGGAATAGGCAGTGTGGTATATGCCAATAAACCTGGAGACGGTTCAGCAAGAGAACAGGCGGCATCCTGCCAGAAAGTTCTTGGAGGTTGGGCAAATATAGCAATAGAATATGCCACAAAACGATACAGAAGCAATCTTATAAACTGGGGTATGCTGCCATTTGTTTGTGATAAACTTTTTGTTGAAAAAGACGATTATATTTTCATTCCTGATATTAAAAAGATGGTTAAAGAAAAACAGGATAATATAAAAGTTTATGTTATCGGCAAATGCGGTGTAAAAGAAGAAACTTTTGTATTAAAAGATTTAACCGATGATGAAAGAGATATAATTCTTTCAGGTTGTTTAATAAATTATTACAGAAGATAACTTACTAAACTTAAAAATCAGGAATTTTAAAATTCTTGATTTTTTTGTAAAAAATTTTCAATTATAAAAAAAAAAAACAGTGTCATAATAAAATCGAAGGAGTGATTATAATGAAAAAAACATTGTATTTATTATTAGCAGTTTTATTATTAGTTTCTTTTTCAGGCTGTAATGCAGTTAAAGACGAGGCAGAAGATGTTATGCCGGATGTAACTGAAGATTTTAATAATATGAATGACAGTACAGTTAAAGACAACAACAACGATACTATATTAAACGATACTCCTACCGGCACTGTAACAACTACTGATAAAACTGAAGAAGTAAAAAATGAAAATGTATCCGAATATTCAAAATATTCGGATACATGTTATGGTTTTGGCTTTACAAGGGTGGCAAAAGGAGAAATCCCGCCTATCGGTTTTTATAAAAATCTTATGGAGGGGATGAATGCCTGTTATATAGGGGATACAAACTCAAAAAATATTTACTTAACTTTTGATGAAGGTTATGAAAACGGATATACTGCCATAATTCTTGATACATTAAAGGAAAAAAATGTTCCTGCAGCATTTTTTTGCACAGGCGATTATGTAACAAGAAATAAAGAACTTGTAGGAAGAATGGTTGATGAAGGGCATATTGTGGGAAACCACAGTTGGAATCATAAAAGTATGCCAACTTTGTCTTCTAGCGAATTTAAGGAAGAACTTAAAAAAATAGATGACTATATGAAAGAAAATTTTTCATATGAAGTTAAATATCTAAGATACCCTAACGGAGAATTCAGTGAAAGAACACTTGCAATGGCAAAAGACTTAGGATATAAAACTGCATTCTGGAGTGTTGCTTATAAAGACTGGGAAGCAGGAGTTGTAAACGGTATAGATTACGCAGTAAATCAGGTAACAAACCATATCCATAACGGAGCAGTAATTCTTCTTCACGCAGTGTCAAAAGATAATGCAGACGCTCTCGGTACAATTATAGATAATTTAAGAAATGAAGGCTATACATTTTTAAGCCTTGAACAACTCACATTTTAAAATATTTTAAAAACAAAATGCAACAAAACTTGTCAAATTTAGTATAATTTGACGAAAATTGTTGCATTTTGCATATATACTGTGATAAAATAAAGGTAACAACAGTATATGTGAGGAGGGTTTAACAGTGGATGATAGAATCTGTTATGCCGAATCGGGAAAAAGAATTAAAGAAAGAAGAGAATCATTAGGGCTTACTTTGGAAGAGGTCGGCAAAAGCCTTGGGGTTAATAAATCTACCATAAAAAGATATGAAGACGGAGTTACAAGAAGAATAACTATTGCTACATATGAAAAACTTGCAAAAATTCTTAATACCAGTATTCTGTATCTTATGGAGGGGGAAGAGGAGGACTCATCCTCTTTAAACACTCTATTAAAACCTGCTAAAAAAAATCATCCTATACCGATTTTAGGAGTAATAAGAGCAGGAAAGCCTGTAATTGCCGACGAAGAAATTTTAGGCTACACTTATGTAAGCAATAACGATTATGAAAATTATTTTGCACTTAAAGTAAAAGGCGACTCTATGGACCTTGTAAATATAAAAGAGGGTTCTGTTGTAGTTGTGTCGAAACAGGACTATGTAGACAACGGTGATATAGCAGTTGTGCTTATAGATAATGAAGATGCAACAGTAAAAAGAGTATTTATAAACGGAGATATAGCAAACCTTATTCCGCAGAGTTCAAACCCTAATAATATGCCTATAATAGTCAACCTTAAAGAGCAAGATTTTAGAATTTTAGGCAAAGTGGTAAAAGTAGAATATTATTTTTAGGAGACAGTATGCTTGATCTATCTTTGGAAAAACTTGCTAATATAAAAAAAGCAAGAGGAGCAATGCTTAAAAAAATGGGCATTGCCACTGTTTATGACCTTTTAAACCATTTTCCTAAAGGTTATGAAGACAGAAGTAAAAAGAAAAATATAATAGAATGTTTTGACGGTGAAAAAGCACTTGTAAGGGCAAGGGTTAAGTCAAAAAATTACAGAATGATAAGAAAGAATTTAGATATTATAAAACTTTCAGTTTATGATGAAACAGGCAAAATGGAAATAACATATTTTAACCAGAAATATCTATTTTCAAAATTAATTGAGGGGGAAGAATACCTTTTCTTTGGAAAAGTTCAGCGAGGCTTTAACAAAATAGAAATGGTAAACCCCGTTACCGAAAAGGAAGAGAAAAACACAGGAGGAATTACTCCAATATATTCTCTTACCAAAGGGCTTAGCCAGAATGTTTTTTCATCTTTTGTAAAATCTGCAATACTTGCCATAGACTTTCAGACAGAGGAAACCCTGCCTGATTACATAAAGAAAAAATATAACCTTTGCGATATTTTATTTGCATATAAAAACATTCATTTTCCTTTAAGTGAATATGCGCTAAAACTTGCAAAGGAAAGATTTGTTTTTGAGGAACTTCTTATTTTCGAGTTAGGTCTTCTTCAGAGAAAAAATAAGAATAATACCAATAAAGGTATAGAATTTCGCAATTTTAAAATAGTGGAAAAATTAGCAGAAATTCTTCCTTTTGAACTTACTAATGCCCAGAAAAGAGTAGTAAGGGAAATAGCAAAAGATATAAAAGATGGGAAGCAGTTAAACAGGCTTGTTCAGGGGGATGTAGGCTCTGGGAAAACTATGGTTGCTCTTTTAAGTATGCTTATGGCAGTAAATTCAGGGTATCAGGGAGCGATAATGGCGCCTACTGAAATTCTTGCCCTTCAGCACTATGAAGAAATGTCAAAATATTTTGAGCATTTCGGCTTTAAGGTAGGTCTTCTTACAGGGAGCACAAAAAAGAAAGAAAAGGAAGTTATCTTATCAGAATTAAAGGAAGGGAAACTTCATGTCTTAATAGGCACTCACGCTCTTATAGAAAAGGATGTTGAATTTAAAAATCTTGCCATGTGTATAACAGACGAGCAGCATCGCTTTGGTGTAAATCAAAGGGGGAAATTATATAGTAAAGGAAATAACCCTCATTTTCTTGTAATGAGCGCAACTCCTATCCCAAGAACTCTCGCGCTTATTATGTATTCTGACCTTGATGTATCAATAATTGACGAACTTCCTCCTGGAAGAAAAGAGGTTAAAACTATTGCTGCAAAAGAAAAGGACAGAAAAAGTATAGATAAATTTTTGTTGGAAAGATTAAAGGAAAACGACCAGATTTATATAGTATGTCCTTTAGTTGAAGAAACCGAAAATTCGGATGACAGTTTGAAAAACGCAGTCGAGTATTCAAAAGTTATTGAAAGTAAATTCCCCGATTATAAAGTTGCATTTTTGCATGGTAAAATGAAAAATGAAGAAAAAGACAGAATAATGCTTGACTTTAAAAAAGGGGATATTAAGATTCTTGTTTCTACAACTGTAATTGAAGTAGGGGTTAATGTTCCTAATGCAACTGTTATGATGATAGAAAATGCAGAAAGGTTTGGCTTATCCCAACTTCATCAACTTCGAGGACGAGTAGGAAGAGGGGAAAAACAGGCATATAATATTCTTCTTACTGATAACCCAAGTAAAACCACCCTTGAGCGACTTAAAATAATGGCAGAAACTAATGACGGTTTTAAAATAAGCGAAAAAGACCTTAAATTAAGAGGCCCTGGAGATTTCTTCGGCACAGCGCAGTCAGGCTTTATAGATATGAAAATTGCAAACTTCTTAACAGATGTTAAAACTCTTAATATCGTTATTGAAGAAGCAAAAAATATCCTTAAAGATGACCCGACTTTAGATAAAGAAGAAAATAAACTTTTAAAACAAAGCGTAAATAATAAACAAAAAACCTTGTAAATTTTACAAGGTTTTTTTATGTCAATTTATAACATTTCTTTAATAAGTTCTTCGTATGGTTTTAGGGATAAAAGTTTAGGAGCAATGTCAAACACAGTTTTACATCCTGACTTTCCATCTTTATTTAATCTGTATGCTGCTCTTGCATAAGCAGTTATAACGCTTGAAGTAAATTCAGGGTTAGAGTCTAAATTAAGGCTGTATTCAATAGTATGATTATTTTCATTATCTATCCCTGTCTTGCCTGTTCTTATAACCTTTCCACCGTGAGGAATTCCCTTATGCTCACTGTCAAGTTCTTCTTTTGAAATAAAGTAAACAGTAGTGTCATAATCGGCAAAGTAGTTAGGCATAGTTTTAATTTCATTTTCTATTCTTTCTTTATCAGCACCCTCTTTTAAAACAACAAAACATTCTCTTATATGTTTCTGTCTTGTTGTAAGTTCAGGGAAGTTGCCTTTTTTAACTTCTTCAATAGCCTCTTTAACAGGTATTGTATACTGTTTTGCATCAAGCACTCCGTCTATTCTTCTTATAGCGTCTGAATGGCCCTGGCTTATTCCTTTGCCCCAGAAAGTATAATCTTTTCCGTCAGGTAAAATAGCGTTTGCATAAAGTCTGTTAAGAGAGAAAGTTCCAGGGTCCCAGCCAACAGAAATAATGCTTATCTTACCTGAATTTTTAGAAGATATATCACAGTTTTTAAAATGTTCAGGAATTTTTGCGTGAGTATCAAAACTGTCCACTACGTTAAAATATTTTGCATATTGTGGAGTCTGATAAGGAAGGTCAGTAGCACTTCCTCCGCAAAGAATAAGAACATCTATCTCATCTTTGTAATCTAAAATGTTATCGATATGCTTAACTTTAGCAGTTTTTGTAAGAATATTTAAACTCTCAGGGTTTCTTCTTGTAAAAACATATTTAAGTTCCATATCAGGATTTTTCATCACAGAAAGTTCTACGCCCTTTCCAAGATTTCCGTAACCTAAAATACCTATTTTAATTGTCATTTTCATCATTCTTTCTTTTTTTATTTACCGAGATATTATACCACACTTCTTTTTAAAAATAAATATTTTTTTAAAAACTTATTGTGAGCATTTTAAAAAATTAAAATCATAAACTTAAATAAGGAGGAGCAAGGTATGTTAAACGGTATTTTTTCAGTTATGATAGTTTTTTCTATAATCTATTCCTGCTTTTTAGGAACCATAAGTAAAATTCTTGAGGGTGGGCTAAATTCAGTGTTGCAAACTGTGGAACTTATGGTTTCCATTCTTTCTACAATGTGTGTATTTAGCGGAATGATGAATGTTTTAAATGAGAGTAAGGTAACAGAAAAAATTGCAAATATTTTAAAGAAGCCTTTAAAACTTCTTTTTAAGGATGTAAAAAACGATAAAGCATTCGGCGTGATGAGTATGAATATAACTGCAAACCTCTTAGGCTTAGGCAACGCCGCAACCCCTTTTGGCATAAAAACAATGGAAGAATTAAAAGGAAATGAAAAAAAGGCAACAAACTCAATGTGCCTTTTTGCAGTTATGAATACAGCATCTATCCAGATTATCCCCTCAACCATTCTTGCAATAAGAATTTTGGGAGGGTCAAAAACGCCTTTTTCCGTAATAGTGCCTATTTGGATATGCAGTTTTTTAGCCCTTGTAACAGGTATAGTATGTGCAAAAATAAGCGAGAGGAGAAAATAGATGGAAATAATTAAACAAGTATCAGTATTTTTAATTCCCCTTATGCTTATGATTACTGTAACGGTAGGGTTTATAAAAAAAGTTGATGTATATCAGGCGTTTATAAAAGGCGTAAAAGAAAGCCTTAAAACAGTTTTAAATATCTTTCCTCCCGTTGCAACCTTAATGATAGCAATAGGAATATTTCGTGCATCAGGCCTTTTAGATTTTCTGATGACTTCTCTAAAACCTGTAACAGATATTTTAAATATCCCCTGTGAGATTATTCCAATGGCAATTTTAAGGCCAATGTCAGGAAGCGGAGGTATTGCCATGCTTACCGATATTATAAAAAACTTCGGCGCAGATTCCAAAATAGGTTTTATGGCATCGGTAATATGCGGTTCAACCGAAACCACTTTTTACACAGTGGCTGTATATTTTGGAAGCGTCGGTATAACTGATACAAGGCATACAATAAAATGTGCGCTTATAGCCGATTTTGTATGCATCGCATCAGGTATAATCGTATGCAATATGCTTTTTTAAATAATATTGCTTTTCTTAAATATTTTATAAATTATAATTCCCAATACTATTCCTAATGTACCCTGAACGCAGTTTGGAAGAATGTTTACCATAGACGGAATAAAACCGTATAAAAAGCCTTCAAATATAAAGTATCCTGCAACCATAAAAATTTCAGCAACTACACTGCTTGTAATTTTGGGCAAAAGATTTTTATTATCTTTAAAAAGCCTTGGTATAAAGTATGCAATAACTGCCATTAAACCTTTTATAATAAATGTGGCAGGAATATATGTAACATATCCTGAAAAAGCGTCTGCAAGGGCTGAACCTATCCCTGCTGCAAAGAATGCATATAGAGGAGACATAAGCCATCCTGTAACAAGAACTATCGCATCCCCGGGATTTATATAACCGTTAAGCGGAGATGGAATTTTTATAATCATAGTTGCAACGCAGGTTAATGAGGCTAAAAGAGCCGCGATAATAATTTGTCTTGTTTTGTTTTTCATTTTTTCATTCTCCTTTTTTATTTTAACTAAGGAATATAATACCACTTATGTTTTTAAAAATCAATAAATTGTTGACAGTATTTTAAGATTTATATATAATAAAAAGAGTCAGAAAATTGTAAAAAGAAAGGGAAAATTATGGCATATAAAGGGCTTTTAAATAACGAATTTATTATAAAACTTATAATACTTTTTGTGCTTAAAAATTATAATAAACCTATCACTAATCAGGTGCTTACACAGATAACTTTAGAAGATGTGGATATAGATTATTACCTTATGCAAAAATGCCTGTTTGATATTATAAATATCGGCTGGATAAGGGTTTTTAAAGAAGAGGGCGAAAATAAATACGAAATGAATAAAGAGCCCGTAAAATCGGCTGAATATTTTGAAAAGGAAATTCCTTATGTTATAAGGCAGAAACTTTTATTTAGCGTAAAAAAACGTCTTCATGCAGAACTTCCCGAATCTAAAATCGAATCGGATATTATAGTTTCTGAAAACGGAGAATTTAATGTATATCTTAAAATATACGAAAAGGGCGATTTGCTGTTTGAACTTAATATAAATGTAGGCTCAAGAGATCTGGCACTTCGCACCAAGGAGCATTTTTTAAAAAATGCTATGCAAATTTATATGGAAACTACGAAAAATGTAATGCAGGATGTGTAAAAATGAAGATAGAGGTAATAAAGGTCGGCAGTTTGTCTGTTAATTGTTATATAGTGTATGACGAGAATGAAAAAGATGGAATGATTATTGACCCTGGCGGAAACGCAGAAGATATTATAGCAAGAGTTAAAAGTCTGGGTCTTCAAATTAAATATATCGTTTTTACCCATGTCCATTTTGACCATATTTTAGCATATCATAAGGTAAAAGATGCATTTGAAACTTGCGAGTTGATTTTATCGGAAAAAGAAGTGGATGCGCTTAGCGATAATAGAAAAAGTCTTCTTTGCTATGTTTCCGAACCGTTTTTGCCAATTAAAAATTATACTGTAAAAAAACATAAAGACACTCTTAAGTTTTTAAATATGGAGTTTGAAATATTAGAAACTCCGGGGCATACCGAGGGCAGTATCTGTCTTTACGGTCATGGTGTTGTATTTTCGGGGGATACGCTCTTTCAGGGCTCAATAGGAAGAGGAGATTTTCCTGGTGGAAGTATAAAAAAAGAAATAGACTCAATAAAAAACATACTTTTTAAACTTCCTGATAATACGGTTGTATACCCGGGGCACGAAGATAAAACAACCATAGCATATGAAAAGATGAACAATGAGGTTGTAGGATGGATATAGGAATAAAACTTATCGGCCACGAAAGAATTTATGAACTTGAAAATATAGTAAGAGCCACCTTTAAAGGTGTAAAAATCGTGTTTGATATAGACTGTGAGAATATGGTTATAAGCGAACTAAAAGAAAGAGAAGTTATAACCACTATCCGTTTAGGAAATACAGAATATGTAGGGATAAGTTCTTTTAACCCTGATAAGCCCTATCTTAATAAGTTAGGGCTTATTATAAATCTTTCCTATGTTGATGCGTATAAAAAATATACGCCTTTTAATCTTGCATGGGGAATACTTATAGGTATAAGGCCGCAAAAGAAAGTAAGCCAGTTAAAAGAATTCGGTTATTCTGAAGATCAAATAAAAGATATACTTATAAACGATTTTTTAATAAGCGAAAAAAGAGCAGACCTTATGATAAAGGCTGACGGTTTTGAAGAAGAGATAGAAAAATGTAAGATGAAAAACGGTGTTTCTTTATATATAGGAATTCCGTTTTGTAAAACAAGATGCGCCTACTGCAGTTTTATATCAAAACCACTTTTAGACGATAAGGAACTTCAAGTATATCTTGAAAATCTATGTAAGGAAATAGAAACTGCAAAAAATATTAAAAATATAGAAACTGTCTATATTGGCGGCGGCACACCAACAGTACTTAATGAAAATCAACTTTCAAAACTCTTATATACCATAAATAATACACTTGATTTATCAAAAATAAGAGAATTCAGCGTTGAAGCGGGAAGACCGGACAGTATAAATAAAGAAAAATTAAAAATACTAAAAGATATGGGTGTGGACAGAATAAGTATAAACCCACAGACTCTTAATGATAAAACACTAAGAGAAATTAAAAGAAACCATACTAAAGAAGATTTTTTTGCTGCTTTTAACCTTGCTAAAGAAACAGGTTTTAAAACTGTTAACTGCGACCTTATAGCAGGGCTATATAAAGAAAGTATAGATGACTTTAAATATTCTCTTGACAAAATTTACTCTTTAAACCCTGAGAATATAACCGTTCATACTCTTTCAATAAAAAGGAGCGCAGATTATACCGAGAATCAAGCAACCAATAATATTGCCCGTCTGATGCAGGATTACACATTCGAAAAGTTAAAAGATTATATACCATATTATATATACAGGCAGAAGAACACCCTCGACGGTCTGGAAAATACAGGCTACTGCAAAAAAGGGCATGAGTGTTTATATAATGTATATATGATGCGTGAAGTGCAAAGTATTATCGCCTTTGGCGGAGGCAGTGTGTCAAAAGCCATTTTGAAAGATGAAATAGTAAGGCTTAGAAATCCTAAAGACTCTGTGGAATACATAAGAAATATCAATAAGATTATCACAAAAAAAGAGGAGTTTTTAAATGAGTATTTTAACTGTTGATTATATCAATCAAAATGCAAAAGATAATCTTGAAAGTTTTATAAATAAAAGCGAAGAAAAATTTAAAAAAACCGTTGATAAAATTGCAAGAAGGATAAAAGAAGAAAAGATTAAATATGTGTTTTTATGCGGACCTACCTCATCAGGTAAAACAACCTTTTCTTCACTTTTAACAAAGGATATAAATTTAGAGGGCAGTTTTTGTATCTCTCTTGACGATTATTATAAATCAATAGAAAATATGCCCCTTTGGAAAAATAACCACCCAAACTATGAAACAATAAACTCTCTTCGTCTTGACGCTATAAAAAGAGATTTTAATCTTTTAAAAGAGGGAAAAGAAGTAAAACTTCCTCTTTTAGATTTTGAAACAGGCAGGTGGGTGGAAAATAATAGAAATGTTAAAATAGAGGATAACAATATTGTTTTAATAGAGGGGCTTCACGCTCTGAATAAAAAAATAACAGGAATTTTTAAAGGGGAAAAAATTCTTAGAATTTTCATATGCCCGACCCCTCATATAGAGCATAAGGGAAAGAAACTCTCTAATATTGATTTAAGGTTTATAAGGCGTCTTGTAAGGGACGAAAATTACAGGAATTCGGATGTTTTAAACAGTTTCTTACTGTGGGACTATGTTCGTGCAGGAGAAAGGCAGTTTATGAAAGGCTATAAATTAAACGCAGATATTGTAGAGAACACCTATCTCGATTATGAAACATGTGTTCTTAAAAGTCAGGCTCTTAAAATGCTTTATACAGTAAATAAAGATAACAAATATTACCTAAGAGCAAGAAGACTTATAAATCTACTCGAATGTTTTTTAAATATAGATACTAAGAATGTGGGCAAAGATTCGCTTCTTAATGAATTTATAAAAAAATAAAAGGCAAAATAAATTCTTAAAAATTTATCTTGACTTTTTTGGTCTTTTTATATATAATTACTATGTTGTAAGTTAAAATGTCAGATTATGTCTTCATTTTAACGGTATCATATTAAGGAGGTGCGTAAGCGTGAAGAGAACATATCAGCCTAAGAAAAGACAGAGAAGCAAAGAACACGGCTTCAGAAAAAGAATGAGAACTTCTAACGGAAGAAAAGTATTAGCAAGAAGAAGATTAAAAGGCAGAAAAAGATTAAGCGCGTAATTTTAATTTTTTAATATGTGGCATAAAAATACTTGATAAGAAATCTTTTCAAGTAGTTTTGTCATATTGATTTTAGTAAAATAAATGCCGTTAGCATTGCGGCATTTTTTTAACATTTAAGATAGGAATTTGTATGAAAAATACCGTGTCTATTAAGGAAAACAGAGAGTTTTCTTATCTGTACAGGCGTGGGAAGTTTATATCTTCCGACTGTCTTATAATTTATTTTCGTGCCAACCGTTTTAATAAAAACAGGCTTGGAATTACCGTTTCCAAAAAAGTAGGGAAAGCGGTTATAAGAAACAGAGTAAGGCGCAGAATCAAAGAGAGTTACAGGGAAGTTGAAAATATGCTTCCTTTATCTTATGATTTTGTAATTGTTGCAAGAAGCAGTGCTTCTTTGGCAGACTATAAAAAAATATTATCGGCTCTTAAATATTTATTTAAAAAAGCCGGACTTTTAAGTTATGAAAAGAATACTGATAGGGATAATTAAATTTTATCGCAAACATTTGTCAGGTCTTAAAAGATACCCTACCTGTCGTTATATTCCCACCTGTTCGGAATATGCGCTCTTAGCCATTGAAAAATACGGGGTTATAAAGGGTGGTTTTAAGGCAGTTTATCGGATTTTAAGGTGCAATCCTTTCTCTAAAGGAGGAATTGACTATCCTTAAAACATTAGTAAGGAAGTGATTATATGGACTTTTTAGGTGCTCCTATAGGATATATTATGAATTTAATTTACAGCGTATTGTCAAACTATGGTCTTACAATCGTTGTTATTTCAATATTATTCAAACTTATTATCTTACCGCTTACTATTAAGCAGCAAAAATCAATGGTTGCAATGCAGGAAATTCAGCCGCTTATTGCAGACATTCAGAAAAAATACGAAAACGATAAAGAAAAACAAAGCAAAGAAATGATGAAGATTTATCAGGACTATAATATAAGTCCTTTTGCAAGTTGTCTTCCTACTTTGCTTCAGTTTCCTATACTTATCGGTTTATACGGTGCTATCGCAAGACCTCTTAAATTCATTCTTGGTCTTAGCACAGAAAAAATAGCGCAACTTGCTGAAGTTGCAGGGGTTAAAATAGCAGGTCTTTCCCCATACAGTTATGAAATTGAGATTGCAAATAAAATAAGTCAGCCTGAACTTATCGATAAAATTCAGGATATTTTACCTGGTTTTAGTGGGTTTGACTTTAATTTCTTCGGTCTTGATTTATCTGTTATACCTGGTAATGAAGGCTTTGTTATCTTAGCGTGGATACTGCCTGTACTTGCCGCAGCGCTAACATGGCTTAGCAGTTATTTTATGCAGGCACAGAATAAGACAAGCTCAGAAGCTCAGCAGACAAGCAAAGTTATGACAATGCTTATGCCTCTTATGATTTTAATGTTTGGTGCGCGTGTTCCTGCAGGGTTAAGTTTATACTGGTGTATTAACAGCGTGTTACAGATAGTTCAGTTTTTCACATTGGATAAAGTAATTAAAGACAGACTTGCTGGTGAAATTGCAGTTAAAGGAGCAACAGTTGCCAACAAGAAAATAAGATAGGAGGAAACTTTAATGAGAGAAATTATTGCAACAGGAAAAGATACAGAAGAAGCAATAGAATCAGGGCTTTTAGAACTTAATGCTAAAAGAGAAGATGTTAATATAGAAATAATTGAAACAAGCAATAAAGGACTATTTGGAATTTTCGGTCAGAAAGATGCCAAGGTCAGAATAACTATAGAAAAAAACGATGATGATGTTATCGGTAAAACAAAAGAGTTTGTATTAAATGTTTTAAATAAAATGGGCATTATAGCAGACTGTGAAATAAATGTTGGAGAAAACAACCGTGTTTTAGTTAAACTTGAAGGCGAAAATATGGGAATGGTAATAGGAAGAAGAGGGGAAACATTAGATGCTCTTCAGCATATCGTTCAGCTTTATGTAAACAAAGAGTTTGAAACTTTCTATAAAGTAAATATAGATACAGAAGATTACAGAGCAAAAAGAGAAGAAGCACTTATCGGTCTTGCTCAGGGTCTTGCAAAAAAGGTTATGAAAACAAGAAAAGAAATTGTTTTAGAGCCTATGAAAGCGTATGAAAGAAGAATTATACATACAGCCCTTCAGAACTATCCTAAAATCAAAACTCATTCAATAGGAGAAGATCCAAACAGAAAACTTGTTGTTTCTTTTAAATATCCTCCTAAGAAAAACACAGAAGAATAATTTATAAAAAGCAAGTGTAGCCACTTGCTTTTTTTAGAAAGAAGGAAAGATATGCAAGGCAAATTGTTTATTTGTGCAACTCCTATCGGTAATTTAAAAGATATCACATTAAGAGTAATAGAAACATTAAAGGAAGTTGATTTAATTGCTGCCGAAGATACAAGGCACACCTTAAAACTTCTTAACCATTTTGAAATTAAAAAGCCTCTTATAAGCTATTATGAGCATAATAAACAATATAAAGGTGCAAAAATAATAAGCGAACTAAAATCAGGAAAGAATGTGGCACTTGTTTCCGATGCGGGAACTCCTGTCATATCCGACCCGGGAGAGCAACTTGTTAAAGAGTGTATAGAAAACGGTATAGAAATAGAATCTTTGCCGGGTGCATGTGCCGCTATAACTGCGATGACCTTATGCGGACTTGACTCTCGTCGTTTTATGTTTTATGGCTTTTTATCCCATAAAAAACAGGAAAAAATAAAAGAGTTAAACGACTTAAAAGATATAAAGCAAACCCTGATTTTTTACGAAGCGCCCCATAAATTAAAATCTACCTTAGAATGTATAGAAGAAGTTATGGGCAACAGAGAAATCTCGCTTTTAAGAGAACTTACCAAAATTCATCAGGAAGTTTTAAGATGTGATGTTTTAGGTGCAAAAAAAATATATGAAGAAAAAGAGCCTAAAGGGGAATATGTAATCGTTCTAAGCGGTGCAAAAATTTGCGAAGATGACAACCCGTTTGCTGATATGAGTATATATGAGCATGTAGAGTACTATATAAATAAAGGGTTTGACCAGAAAGAAGCCATAAAAAAATGTGCCTTAGAGCGTGATATCCCTAAAAGAGAAGTATATAATCTTATAATGAAAAAGGACTAAAGATTTTCACATTTTTTATCCTCCGTCATAGTATGTTATTGAGATATAAAGTCTCTAAATAACTTATGGAGGTTATGAAAATGGCAGATAAATGTAACTGTAATAATAACGCAGTAAAAGATAAAGTTTGTATTCATACCGATAAAGTGTATGATTCCTGCCGTGAAAAAGACTGTCTGGAGGATTTAAGAGTTTATTTAACAAGAAATGCTCAGGAAATAGCAGATAGAGCAATCAGCGTAAGAATAAAAGGTGCTGAAATTGTATGGGTATATTCTGATGTTGAACCTGTTGCTTTTAATAAAGGTTACTACACAGTAAGCGTTAAATATTTCTTTAAAATCACTTTGGAACTTTTCACAGGTTGCGGAAGACCAACCGTTGTAGAAGGTCTTGCAACATTTGATAAGAAAATTATTTTATATGGTTCAGAGGGTAATGCCAGAATTTATACATCGGCGTACAGACCAAACGAACAAGACGTATTAGAATCAGTTAAAACAAATCTTCCTCGTTCAGTTGTAGAAGTTGTTGACCCTGTTGTTCTAAGCGCAAAATTAGTGGAAAAAGAAAAATGTTCTTCCTGCTGTGATATTGATATCACATCAGTTCCTGGATGCATCTGTCGTTGCTTTGATGACGACTTGGTTTCTTCAGGCGATTCTAAAACAGTTTATGTAACTATCGGTATATTCACTATCATAAAACTTGAAAGAAGCGTTCAGTTAATGATTCCTGTATACGATTTCTGTATACCTGAAAAAGAATGCGAAGGCTCAACCGACGAAGACCCTTGCAATATCTTTAAAAACTTATGCTTCCCTGTGGAAGAATTCTTCCCGCCTATGTAAAAAATAAAGCCCTGTATGCCGAGTGTTCTTAGGAGCACTCGGCAGTTTTATTCGCCTGATGGCGAGTGATATTTGTTTTTAACAAGTGTTATTGCTTAGCAGTTGTATTATCTACGGTAGTTTACAGGCGGATAAAATAGCACTAAAACTGCAGGTTTTAATAACACTTTTGAGTTATTAAAAATATCACTCTGTACAAGGTACAGAATATAACTAAAAAAACTATATTACAGTGTAATAAGTTAAGATATGAAAAGGATTATATCATTATGTAAAAAAACTTAAATTTTAGTTTGTTAGTTAGATTAAATAATGTGTACGCGTCATATAAGATATAAAAAGATAATAAACTTATAAATACGAGGTGTATTTATGAGAAAAAGTATTATATCAAAAATTTTCAGGCTCATTTTTTCTGCATTCTTTATAAGAATTTTAGGTTTTGTATTCAGAATTTATCTGTCCAAAGTTTCAGGGGCAGAGGGATGTGGGCTTTACCAACTTGTTTTATCCGTATATGCTTTTGGGGCAGGAATTTCGGCATTCGGTATAAGAGAGACCTTATCCAAACTTGTTGCCCAGAAAGAAAAATATTCAAAAAGAATTTTAAAAACTGCCCTCGTAATAACAGGCTCAATCTCCTTACTTATGTTTGTTATAACCTATATAAACAGTGAATATATAGCATACAGTATATTAAAAGATTCAAGAGTTTTAAAAAGTATAAGAGTTATTTCTTTTTCCTTTCCTGCTATTGCAGTCTTTTCGTCAATAAGCGGATATTTCAACGGACTTTTAAGGGTTAAATACTGCGCAAACGGTCAGATAATAGAGCAGATAACAAGAATACTCTTTGTATTTTTATTTGCAAAAGAGGGGTTAAAATACGGGCTTGAAAACGGAATAAAAGTTATGAGCCTTGGAATAGTTATAGGGGAATATGTATCTATGCTCTATATCTATGTTTCCTACCGTTTCTTTGCGTCAAAAAGACAGGATACATACATTAAGAAAACCTTTTTTACGGATATAATGAAAATAAGTCTTCCTATTGCTTCAGGGGGATATATTGCTTCCTTAATTCATACTATGGAAAATGTGCTTATGCCCACAAAACTTATTGAATACGGTCTTACAAGGGGAGAGGGGGTAAGCATACTTGGTATAATAAAAGGTATGGCAGCCCCTGTGGTATTTTTGCCAACGGTTATAATCGGTGCTGTGTCCGTTCTTACTCTGCCTGAAATATCAAAGGTGGAAGCATACGGTAATTTTAAAAGAATAAAGCATCTTACATTTAAAACTCTTTTTTCAGGGGTTATTACAGGCATATTATCTTTCTTTTTATTAAGTATGTTTTCAGACTGTATATCAGGTGTTTTATACGATAGTTTAGAGCCATCCTATTATATAAAAACAATGAGCGTAGTCCTTCCGTTTTTATTCTTTAATATTTTATCATCAAGTATCCTTAACGGAATGGGGCTTCAGTTTCTTACAATGACAGTAAATATCTTCTCAGGTGTAGTGAAACTTATGTTTGTTATACTGGTTGTTCCTTATTTTGGTATAAAGGGTTATCTTTTAGGTTATATTTTAAGCGAGGGAACAGGCTTTTTAGTATTTTTAACATTGATTTATACTAAAATTTACTCAAAAAAAGGTGTAAAAAATAAATTTTATCTAAAATGTTAAAAATCATTTGAAAATTGAAAAGATATATGTTATACTGTATAAGGTTAATTATCTACGTAAGATAAATATAGATTACTAAGGAGGAAACAAAAATGGCAAAAAAAATGATGACCATGGATGGTAACAACGCTGCTGCGTATTGTTCATATGCGTTTACTGAAGTTGCTGCTATCTATCCTATCACTCCATCATCTACAATGGCAGAAGTGGTTGATGAAATGAGTGCAAAAGGCCAGAAAAATATTTTTGGCGAAACAGTTGAAGTTGTCGAAATGCAATCTGAAGCCGGTGCAGCCGGTGCAGTTCACGGTTCATTACAGGCAGGCGCTTTAACAACTACTTTTACTGCATCTCAGGGATTACTTCTTATGATTCCTAATATGTACAAAATCGCAGGTGAATTATTACCATGCGTATTCCATGTAAGTGCAAGAGCCCTTGCTGCTCACGCTCTTAATATCTTCGGGGACCACCAGGACGTTATGGCATGCCGTCAGACAGGTTTTGCTATGCTTGCTACAGGTTCCGTTCAGGAAGTTATGGACTTAGCAGGTGTTGCTCATCTTGCTTCTATCAAAGGAAGAGTTCCTTTCTTACATTTCTTCGACGGTTTCAGAACTTCTCACGAAATTCAGAAAATCGAAGTTATGGATTATGAAGATTTAAAAGGTCTTGTTGATTACGATGCTCTTAAAGCATTTAAAGATAATGCATTAAACCCTGAACACCCTGTTTTAAGAGGTACAGCTCAGAACTCTGATATTTACTTCCAGGGCAGAGAAGCATCAAATAAATACTATGAAGCAATTCCTGATATAGTTAACGACTATATGAAAGAAATTACAAAAATCACAGGCAGAGATTACAAACCATTTAATTACTATGGTGCTCCAGACGCTGAAAAAGTTATTATCGCTATGGGTTCTGTTTGTGAAGCATTGGAAGAAACTGTTGATTATTTAGTTAACAAAGGCGAAAAAGTGGGTGTTGTTAAAGTTCACCTTTACAGACCTTTCTCTTCTAAATACTTCTTTGATGTATTACCTTCAACAGTTAAGAAAATCGCAGTTTTAGACAGAACTAAAGAACCTGGTTCATTAGGTGAACCATTATACCTTGACGTATGTAATCTGTTCTACGGTAAGGAAAATGCTCCTTTAATCGTTGGCGGACGTTACGGTTTAGGTTCAAAAGATACAACTCCTACACAACTTGTTGCTGTATTTAATAACCTTGACGAAAAAGAACCTAAAAACGGTTTCACAATCGGTATCAACGATGACGTTACAAACCTTTCTCTTCCAATAGGAGAAAAAATCAATGCAGCTCCTAAAGGTGCTACAAGATGTAAATTCTGGGGATTCGGTTCTGACGGTACTGTTGGTGCTAATAAAGACGCAATCAAAATCATCGGTAACAATACTGACCTTTATGCTCAGGCATATTTTGATTACGACTCTAAAAAATCAGGCGGCGTAACAATGTCTCACTTAAGATTTGGTAAAGATCCTATCAAATCTACTTACCTTCTTGACGAGGCAGACTATATTGCTTGTCATAAACCTGCATACATTCATCAGTATGATGTTTTAGAAGGTCTTAAAAAAGGAGGAACATTCCTTCTTAACTGTGTATGGTCTCCTGAAGAATTAGATGAAAAATTACCTGCAAAAGTTAAAAGATACATTGCTGAAAATGACATTAACTTCTACACAATCAACGCTGTTGAAGTTGCTGTTAAAGTTGGTCTTGGTCCAAACAGAATCAACATGGTAACTCAGAGTGCATTCTTTAAACTTGCAAACGTTATTCCTTTTGAAGAAGCAGTTGCCCTAATCAAAGCCGCAATTAAAAAGACATTCGGCAAAAAAGGAGACGAAATTGTTAATATGAACTGTGCAGCAGTTGACGGTGCTATCGACGTTCTTAAGAAGATAGATGTTCCTGCTTCATGGAAAGATGCTAAAGACGAAGTTAAAGAAGATAAAGACATTCCTGCATTTATCAAAAATATCGTTGAACCTGTTAATGCTCAGGCTGGTAACAAACTTCCTGTAAGCACATTCTTAGGTATGGAAGACGGTACTTTCGAAACAGGTACATCCCGTTTTGAAAAAAGAGGTGTTGCAGTTAATGTTCCTGTATGGCTTGAAGAAAACTGTATTCAGTGTAACCAGTGTTCACTTGTTTGTCCTCACGCTGCTATAAGACCTGTTCTTTTAACAGAAGAAGAAGACAGCACTAAACCTGAATCATTTGCAACATTAAAAGCAACAGGCTTTAACGGTATGACATTCCGTATCCAGGTTTCTCCGCTTGACTGTTTAGGTTGTGGCGTATGTGCTAATGTATGTCCATCAAAAACAAAAGCACTTGTTATGAAACCAATAGACGAAGTTTCCCAAATTGAAGCATCTAACTGGGATTTTGCTATGGACATTCCATCAAAACAGGATCAGATAGATATTTCAAAAACTACTAAAAATTCTCAGTTTGCTCAGCCTATGCTTGAATTCTCAGGCGCTTGTGCAGGTTGTGGAGAAACACCATATATCAAACTTATCACTCAGTTATTCGGCGATAGAATGATTGTTGCAAACGCTACAGGTTGTACATCAATCTGGGGTGGTTCTGCACCTTCAATGCCATACTGCAAAAATGCAGAAGGCAAAGGTCCTGCATGGGCTAACTCTCTATTTGAAGATAATGCTGAATTCGGTTTAGGTATGGTTAAGGCAAACAACAAAATCAGAAAGACATTAGTTAACAGAATGGAATCTGTAATGGATGTTGTTAAACCTGAACTTAAAGAAGCATTCCAGGCTTGGATCGCTGGTAAAGACAATGCAGAAGCATCTAAGAAAGCAGCAAAAGATATTATTGCTCTTATCAAAGATGCAGATATGTCTAACCCTGCTATTAAAGAAATCGCTGACAGAACTGACTTCTTAGTTAAGAGATCTCAGTGGGTATTCGGTGGAGACGGTTGGGCTTACGATATCGGTTACGGTGGTTTAGACCACGTTATCGCATCAGGCGAAGATATCAATATCTTTGTTGTTGATACCGAAGTTTACTCTAACACAGGCGGTCAGTCTTCTAAATCTACTCCTACAGGTGCAGTTGCTAAATTCGCAGCAGCAGGTAAGAGAACCAAGAAGAAAGACTTAGGTATGATTGCTACAACTTATGGCTATGTATATGTTGCTCAGATTGCACTTGGTGCAGATATGAACCAGACATTAAAAGCAATAAGAGAAGCAGAAGCATATCCAGGACCATCTCTAATCATTGCTTACGCTCCTTGTATCAACCATGGTATTAAAATAGGTATGGCTAACACAATCTTTGAAGAAAAGAAAGCAGTTGCAACAGGCTACTGGCACTTATGGAGATTCAACCCTGAACTTAAAGAACAAGGAAAGAATCCGTTCATCTTAGATTCTAAAGACCCTACCGGCACTGTTAAAGAATTCTTAGAAGGCGAAAACAGATACTTGATGCTTAAGAAAGCATACCCTGAAATCGCTGAAGAATTATTTGCAAAAGCTGAAAAAGATTTAGCAGACAGACTTGCAACTTACAAAAAAATGGCTGAATAATTTAAGCCTTATCTAAAAAGCGAAGTGTTTTTACACTTCGCTTTTTTTTTAATAAATAATAACTTAACTAATACTATAATTCCTAAAAAAATGTTGACAACTCAACAATTTTTTGATAGAATAAAGATGTTGATTTTTCAACATCTTTCCAAGGGGGAAAAGTTTATGATAGGAAGATTTGAAACATTTACACTATCGCTTAGTGAAATACTGTCAAGTTGGAATAAAATAGCAAGTGATGAGATGAAAGAATATGGGTTAAAAGGAACATATGTCATATATCTTATTGCTCTTTATAAGCATCCTGACGGTCTTACCTGTGCCGAACTTTCTAAAATGTGTAACAGGGATAAAGGCGAGGTTTCAAGAGCAGTTAAAGCACTTGAAGAAAAGGGCCTTATACAAAGAAAAAATGTAACCGACAACGGATATCGTGCGCTTATAAGCCTGACTGATAAAGGCAACAAATCAACATACGCATTAAGAGAAAGAATTAAATTGGCAGTTGAAAAAGGCGGTAAAGGGTTAAGTGAAGAGCAAAGGGAGAATTTTTACTTTGCCTTGGAAAAAATTTCTCAAAATCTTATAGAAATAACTAAAGAAGGGTTATAAAAAGGAGTAAATATGAAAACAAGAATTATAGTGGATTCCACAATGGATTTAACAAAAGAAATTAAAGAAAAAGTAACAGTTGTTCCTCTTATGGTGCATTTCGGAGATGAGGAATTTATCGACGGGGTAACCATCAAGCACAACGAATTTTATGAAAAGTTAGAAACATCATCTTTTCATCCGTCAACAAGCCAGGCATCTCCTGATGCATTTATGAAAGTTTTTGATACTGTTAGCGAAGACGAAGAAGCAGTTGTTATAACTTTATCTCATAAATTATCAGGAACATTCCAGAGCGCTAATATTGCCTCTGAGGACTATAACAATATACATATAGTAGACACAGGAAGCGTTACTATTGGCGGCGGAATACTTGTTGAGAGAGCACTGCAACTTGTAGACGAAGGGCATAGTGCAAAGGAAATCAAAGAAATATTAGAAAAGGAAAAAGAAAAAATAGTTATATTTGCACTTCTTGACACATTGGAGTATTTAAAAAGAGGAGGAAGAATTTCCAAAACTGCCGCTTTTGCAGGTACACTTCTTAATTTAAAGCCTGTTCTTTTAGTAGTAGACGGAGAAATCACATCAATAGGAAAAGCAAGAGGTAATAAACAGGGTAATGCACTTGTTATAAAAGAAATAGAAAATGCAGGTGGAGTAAACCTTGATAAACCTGTTTTGTTAGGTTATTCCGGCGTAAGTGATGAACATTTATTAAAGTTTAAAGAAGATTCCAAAAATCTTTTCGGTGGAAGAGATGTCCCTTATACTTCTGTCGGAAGTGTTATCGGTACTCATGCAGGTCCTGGTGCAGTTATTGTAGCATTTTTTAAAAATTAATAATTTCTAAGACTCTTGTTGTGTTAGTTAGAACAGACAAAAAAAGGTGTAAAAACAAATTTGTTTTTACACCTTTTAAATGTTATAAATAAAAATCGTGGTTATTTATAGTTGTATAATATGTTCTGTTATTTAATATCCATCTGTTAGTTGCTATAACAGGGTTTAGAAAATACAAACTGTCTCCTGCCAGATTAACATCCCTTATAGCAAGAAGTGCTGCCATTACACTTTCGTTAGAGGGGGTATTATAAATTTTATTGTTTGCCACAGGCTGAAATTGTACGCCGAATTTCCTGTCAAATATAACTTCTGAAATAGTGTCAGGAAATTCATCACATTTAACACGGTTTAAAATAACATTTCCTACTGCAATTTTTCCTGAAAAAGGTTCTCCTGAACTTTCTGCCTCAATAATTCTTGAAAGCCACATAACATCATCTAAATTGTAGTCTTTCTCTATTATACCCTCGTCCACTTTAAGTTCGTCTTTAACAAGGTTTACAATATAAAAAGTGTTATTCCAGTCTACATAAAAACCAAAAAGTTCTGATACAAAACGAACAGGAACAAGTGTACGGTCATTATTTATTAGAACTAAATTATCCAGTTTAACTTGTGTATCGTTTATAAAAGCATAATCATATCCTTCATAAAGTTTAACCACAGTATCGTTATGAGAAAATGTAACGCTTCTTTCAGAATTATCCCATTCCATTTCGTAAATCCCGATAGCGTTTAAAACAAATCTTATGGGTGCATAAGCAGTGTTATCAATTATATAACTGTTGTCTTCTGTTTCTATAACATTTCCGTTAACACTAAGTGTGTATGGAACTAAATAATCTGTAGTATAATATGCATTGGCAGGTAATGTTAAAGTAAATATAAGTATAAGAGTAAGTAATAATTTTTTCATAATAACCTCCTTTTTAAAAAAATACAAGACCAATTTTAACATAGATTAAAAAAAATATCAATCCCTAATCATTTCCTTTACAAAATACTACAAAATATGATAAAATTATAGTGAGGTGGTTTTTTGTGAAATTTGTAATAGCAACCAATAATTCGGGTAAAGTAAAAGACTTTAATCTTATCTTATCTTTAATGGGGCATGAGGCAGTGTCTTTAAAAGATATGAATATAGAAATAGATGTAGAGGAAACAGGAACTACATTTAAAGAAAATTCTTATATAAAAGCAAAAGCAATTTACGATTATGTAAAAATGCCTACCATAGCCGACGACTCAGGTCTTTGCGTGGATGCACTTGACGGTGCTCCGGGAGTGTACTCTGCAAGATACGGAGGAGAAGGGCTTGACGACCACGGAAGATGCTTAAAACTTTTAGAAGAAATGAAAGATAAAGAAAACAGAAAAGCGCGTTTTAAAAGTGCAATATGCTGTATTTTAGATGATTTTACCGTAATAGAAACAGAGGGCGAATGTGAAGGAACACTCCTTTGTGAAATAGTCGGCGAAAACGGTTTTGGCTATGACCCTATGTTCTATGTTGAAAAGTATAAAAAAACATTCGGCGAAGTATCCAAGGAAGAAAAAAATGAAATAAGCCATCGAAGAAAGGCAATGAATAAACTAAAAGAGGAACTTGAAAAGATACTATGAATATAAGAGAAATGACCGAAGAAAGAGAATATGAACTTCTATCTTTATACGCTGCAAAATCAAGAGAAACTCTTGGCAGACAAATAAAAGAGCCTTTATGCGAAATAAGAACGGAATACAGAAGGGATGTAGACAGGATAACACATTCCAAAGCGTTCAGGCGTCTTATGCATAAAACACAGGTGTTTATATCTCCGTCAGACGACCATTACAGAACAAGGCTTACTCACACATTGGAGGTTTCCCAGATTGCAAGAACTATTGCAAGAGGTCTTTTTTTAAACGAAGCGTTAACAGAAGCCATAGCATACGCTCATGACTTAGGGCATACACCTTTCGGGCATATAGGCGAAGAAGTGCTTAACGAAATATGCGAAAACGGGTTTTGCCATAATGAGCAGAGTTTAAGAGTGGTGGACTATTTTGAAAAGGAAAACGGTCTTAACTTAACCTATGAGGTAAGGGACGGAATAGTTAACCATACAGGGAAAAATATTCCCAAAACCAGTGAGGGAAACATTGTGCGTCTGGCAGACAGAATTGCATATATAAATCACGATATTGACGATGCAATAAGAGCAGGTATTTTATCAAAAGACTCAATTCCAAAAAAGTTTATCAAAAGCCTTGGCAGTAAACACAGCATAAGAATAAATACAATGATTTTAGATGTTTTGTCAAACTCAGAAAACGGAGAAATAAAAATGAGTAAGTCTATATCTGAACTTACCGACGAACTTCGCGACTTTATGTTTGAAAATGTTTATTTATCACAGGCAGTAAGAAAAAAAGAGGATAAATGCAAAGGGATAGTAAAATTTTTATACGAGTATTTTTATAAAAATGTTAACCTGCTCCCTGTAGAATATTTAAAAAGACTTGACTCTGACGGCAAGGCAGTAACCGTTTGTGATTATATTGCAGGTATGACAGACAGGTATGCAATAACGACATATGAAGAAAAATTTTTAAAATCAGAAATCTTATAATTTGTAATTACAAAACGAGTTTAGATTAAATTTGCACCAAAATCATATTAAAAAAAGGAATTTTATTTTTTTTGTCGAAATAAAAAAGTAGAAATGTGGGTGATAGTTAGTGGCGCTGTATTTCGACGATATGCTTTTAGAAGAAATCAGGCAGAGAAATGATATTATAGATTTAGTTTCTATGTATACCGATTTAAAGCAAAGCGGTAATAGATTTTTGGGGTTGTGTCCTTTCCACAAGGAAAAAACCCCCTCTTTTTTTGTGAATAAAGACGACCAGTTATACTATTGCTTCGGTTGCCACGAGGGCGGAAATATAATCAATTTTGTTGAAAAAATCAATAATCTTGATTTTATAGAAGCAGTAAAATTTCTTGCAGAAAGAGGCGGAGTTCCTCTCCCTGAAGAAAACGGAGAAATATCCAAAGAACATCAGTTAAAAAAAGATATATATGAAATCAATAAAACTTCGGCTATCTATTTCCATAATAACTTAATGAAAGATGAAAATGCCCTTAAGTATCTTACCGACAGGGGCCTTGATATGAAAACTATCAAGAATTTCGGGTTAGGTTATGCCAAAAGTACATATGACGACCTTTATAATCATCTTAAACTTAATAAGTTTTCCGAATGGGCAATGTTAAAGGCAGGAGTTATATCTAAAAAGGAATCAAGAGTTTATGACTTTTTCAGAAGCAGAATTATTTTTCCTGTTATAGATTTAAGGGGAAATGTTATAGCATTCAGCGGAAGAGTTATGGACGATAGTCTTCCTAAATATTTAAACACAGGCGAAACCGAAGCCTTTAAAAAAAGGCAGAACTTATTCGGCTTAAACCTTGCTAAAAATTCCAAAGCCGATTATATCATTCTTGCCGAAGGGCAGATGGATGTTATAGCACTTCATAAATTCGGCTTTAACAGTGCAGTTGCATCGCTTGGCACTGCATTTTGTGAAGACCACGCTAAACTTATTAAAAGATATGCCAAAAAGGTTATAATCTGTTATGATAACGACTTGGCAGGAAAGAATGCTGTAACCAAAGCAGCAGAGTATCTTCTCTTTGAGGGGATAGATGTTAATGTTGCTATTTTAAAAGGTGGGAAAGACCCTGACGAAATTTTAAAAAAATCAGGAAGCGAATATTTTTTAAAACTTTTAAAAGATGCGCCGACATATATGGAATATCTTTTAGATATAGAAAAAGAAAAGGTGGATATCACATCTATCGAAGGGAAAATTAATTACGCAAGAATTGCAACCGTGCATCTTAGCAAACTTTCCGATTCTTTAGAACGTGAACTTTACATAAAAAAACTGTCAAGAGAACTTGATATAAGCGAAGAACTAATTTATAGCGAACTTAAAAAGATTACATCGAAAAACAAGAAGTTTGAAGAGAAAAAAACCGAGGTTAAAGAAAACATAAAAAGAAGAAACGAATCAAACGAAGATAAGATAAGAAATAACCTTGATGTGTGCGAGGGGGAACTTATCAATATATTAATAAACAGTATAACCTGGTTTAAAAGATTAAAAGACCATGTTGCCTGTTCCTATTTTTCTTTTGACCTTTATAATAAGACAGTAAAAATACTGGGCGAACTTCTTTTGGAAAAAGGCGGATATGATGTCAATATGGTGTTGGACAGGCTGCCCGATTTAGAAAAATCAAAAATAG
The DNA here is from genome assembly GCA_017554615.1 of Clostridia bacterium. Classification (NCBI taxonomy): domain Bacteria; kingdom Bacillati; phylum Bacillota; class Clostridia; species Clostridia bacterium. Next base: position 13,942 of record JAFZHY010000013.1, on the reverse strand, counting down.
CAAAACTTAAAATGAAAAGTTTAAATTATGAAGTTAACGAAAAGAATGTGTCCGACCTTTTAAAGAGAATAAATTATCTTAAAAATCAGTTTAATGTCGTAAAAGCAGATTCTTTGGAAGAATTAAACGCTCAACTTCATAAATTGAAAGAAAAAACAGATAAAAAATAAAAAATTATATATAATAAAATGGGAAAGATTTTTCCGTATACCGAAAGGAGAAAATAGATGTCTGAAGTAGTGAGTAAAAGAGCGGTTATTAAAGAACTCTTAGAACTTGGCAAAGCCAACAGTAAAATCACATTGGGAGAACTTAATGACCGTCTTAGTGAAATCGACTTAAATGTTGAAGATATCGAAAAGATTTACGAAAAACTCGAAAAAATGGGAGTTGAAATCGTAAATGATGGGGAAGGGGAAAACCCTGAGGATATGGACTTTAAAGAACACGAGGTTGAAGAGATAATTCTTCAGGACGGTGTTGGAATAGATGACCATGTCAGAATGTACTTAAAAGAAATAGGTAAAGTTCCTCTTTTATCAACAGAAGAAGAAATTATGTATGCAAAGCGTATGGCAGAGGGGGATGAAACTGCCAAGCAAATGCTTGCAGAAGCAAACTTAAGGCTTGTTGTTTCTATTGCCAAAAGATATGTAGGAAGAGGAATGCTTTTCTTAGATCTTATTCAGGAAGGTAATTTAGGTCTTATCAAAGCAGTAGAAAAGTTTGACTTTACAAAAGGCTTTAAATTTTCCACATATGCAACATGGTGGATAAGACAGGCGATTACCCGTGCTATTGCTGACCAGGCAAGAACTATAAGAATTCCTGTTCATATGGTTGAAACTATCAATAAACTGTTAAGAGTATCAAGACAACTTTTACAGGAACTTGGAAGAGACCCTACACCTGAAGAACTTTCAAAGCATCTTAATATGTCAGTTGAAAAGGTTAGAGAAATTCAGAAAATCAGTCAGGACCCTGTATCTTTAGAAACTCCAATCGGCGAAGAAGAAGACAGCCACTTAGGAGATTTCATCCAGGATTCAGATGCTCAATCTCCTGCTGATGCTGCCGCATATACTCTTTTAAAAGAACAGTTCCAGGAAGTTCTAAGCACCCTAACCCCAAGAGAAGCAAGAGTTCTAAAACTTCGTTTCGGCCTAGAAGACGGTCAGATGCGCACATTGGAAGAAGTGGGCAGAGAATTTAATGTAACCCGTGAAAGAATAAGACAGATTGAAGCAAAAGCATTAAGAAAATTAAGACATCCAAGCAGAAGCAAAAAATTAAAAGATTTCCTTAATTAAAATGATGTGGGTATGTTAAAAAAGTCTGGAACGCAAAAAGTTAAAAGATTTCCTTAATTCAAATCAAAGCGAAGTGTTTTTAAAAAACACTTCGCATTTTTAAAGTTTAATCACTTGAAAAAAATAAGATTTTAAATTATAATTATAATAAGTGTATAAATATATATTACATAAATAGATTGTAATTGTTTTAGGAGCAAGGTAATGAATTTAATTAAAAAATTTTTTAGAGGAATTGAAGCAACAAAGTTATTGTTGCTTACAATAGCAGGTTTTATAAACGCATTCGGTATTACGGTTTTTTTAACTCCGGTTAAGTTATATGACAGTGGAATTTCAGGGACTTCAATGCTTATTTCCCAGATTTCGCCCGAGTGGCTTTCTTTGCCTTTATGTCTGCTTTTACTTAATATTCCTTTATTTATATTCGGTTATAAAAAGCAAGGAAAACTTTTTACCATTTATTCTTTATATACAATTTCTATGTATGCATTGGGAGCATGGCTTATTACAGATATATTGCCTTTAGATGTGTCTTTCGCATCTCCTCTTGCGGGGGAAGACTTGCTTTTATGCGCTCTTTTTGGTGGACTTATCTCAGGGGTGGGAAGCGGTCTTACTATCCGTTTCGGTGGCGCTATTGACGGTGTAGAAGTTATGTCTGTGGTATTTGCCAAAAGATTGGGCGTTACAGTTGGCACATTTGTAATGGTGTATAATGTTATACTCTATGTTATATGCGGAATAGTGCTTAAAAACTGGATACTTCCTTTGTATTCAATCGTTACTTACGGAGCAGGGCTTAAAACAATAGACTTTATCGTAGAGGGTCTTGACCGTTCAAAAGCAGCAATGATTATAACCACAAAGCCGGAACAGATTTGCTATGAACTTATGAAAGAATTTGAATGTGGCGCAACTAAAATATCCGTTAGGGGTGGATATTCGGATGAAGATAAAACTATGATTTATTTTATCCTTGACCGTTTCCAGATTGCAAAAATGAGAAATATTGTTCATAATATTGATAAAGGCGCTTTTATAACTATTACAGAAGTCGCAGATGTGTTTAAATTTAATATTGACTAATTGTAAAGGAATGGATAAATTATGAATTTAAAAGAACTATTTTCTTTAATGGGTTTAACAATAGATGACACTAAAGAAGAGAAGTTTAAAAAATATACAAAACTTCTTACAGACTATAACAATAAGGTTAATCTTACCTCTATCTTAGACCCTGACGAAATAAATCTTAAGCATTATTTAGACAGTGTTCTGCCTGTACTGTCAGGCTTCTTTAAAGATGGGATGAGTGTAATTGATGTAGGGTGTGGCGCAGGATTTCCCTCTGTCCCTCTTAAAATTTATAATCCCTCTCTTAAATTTACCTTGTTAGATTCCCTTAATAAAAGAATAAACTTCTTAAATATATTAATTGAAGAATTAGGGCTAACCGATATTTCAACATTTCATTCCCGCGCAGAAGACGCAGGGCATATGGAAAATTACAGGCAAAAGTATGATATATGCGTTGCCCGTGCAGTAGCACCGCTTAATGTGCTTATGGAATACTGCACTCCGTTTGTTAAATGTGATGGCTATTTTATAGCCCTTAAAGGAAAGGACGGGGATATTGAACTTGATAATGCGAAAAATGCTATGAAGATTTTAAATATCGAACTTGTTAAAAAAGAAGAGTTTATTCTTCCTGGCACGGATAATCAAAGAAAAATTTACATATTTAAAAAGATTAAATCTACACCTGATAAATACCCTCGTCAGGCAGGTAAACCTACTAAAAATCCACTATAATAAAAATCTAAAACCCTGTCATATCTAAGCTTAAGCCTTAGATATGACAGGGTTTGTCGCAAATTGGCGAACGCTTTTTCTTTACAAATTGGAAAAAAATGGATATAATAACACTGTACCATGAAGAAAGGACGGTGTTATTTTTTTATGCTTAATATGATAAGTGCAAAAGTTGTGGACAAGCCTCGTTTAATGTTTATTTCGCCTGATATGATAGTTCCAAATAAATATCAGCCGAGAAAAGATTTTGACGAGAGCAAACTCTATGAATTATCCCGTTCAATAAAAGAGCACGGAATACTCCAGCCTTTAACCGTAAAGCAGATAGAAAAAGATTTATATGAATTAATAGCAGGAGAGAGAAGATTAAGGGCAGCAAAACTTATAGGTTTGGCAACCGTTCCTGTTATTGTTAAGAAATTTTCAAGAGAAGAATCAATGGTTCTTTCAATTATAGAGAACATACAAAGGCATGATTTAACCTTTTTTGAAGAAGCAGACAGTTACAGAAAGTTAATTGAAGAATGTAATCTGACACAGGAAGAACTTGCAAAAAAATTAGGCAAAAACCAATCTACCGTTGCAAATAAATTAAGGCTTTTAAAACTTGAGCCTGACCTTAAGCAGATAATAATTGATAATAACCTTACCGAGCGCCATGCAAGATGTTTAATTAAACTTGATGAATATGAATTAAGAGAAAAAGCAATAAATGAAATAATAAGCAAAAACTTAAATGTAGCCCAGACCGAAAGCCTTATTTTAGGACTTTTGGGCGAGGTAAAAAGAGAAAATAAAAAAAATCACACTAAATTAAGATGTGTAAGCCTGTTTAAAGATTTAAGAATTTTTTCAAGCACCATAAATCAGACTGTTGATTTAATAAGACAGTCAGGGCTGCTTATAAAGTCAAACAAGAAAGAAACGGATGACTTTATTGAATATGTCATTAGAGTAGATAAAAATCTACCTAATAATAAATAACTTAAATATTCCGTTTTTGCATCTTTAGTTTTAACTTTTAAACTAAACGGAATATTTAAAAAAACCCCATTCTCCATTACACCTGTTTAAATTAAGAATACACCCCCTTTTGTGTTCTTAATTGTAAGATATTGTAAATCCCCTTATATAATATCCGTAACAGGTGAAAAAATCTATTTACAAAAAACTCCGGTCAGCCTGCCGGAGTTTTTTGCATAAGTTATCAAAAAATAAGTAAAAGTAAATTTAATATGAATATTTTAAAAAAATACTTTATTTTTTTGAAAAACTATTGTATAATAATTACGATTGTAATATTTTATAATGCAATTTAATTTAAAAATTATAATATATTTTTGAGAGGAGAAAATATTATGACAAAAAATCAAGCAGTATTAACTTGGTTAGAAGAAATGAAAGCTCTTTGTAATCCTGACCAGATTGTTTGGGTTACAGGGGAAGAAGCTCAACTTGAAGCTTTAAGAGAAGAAGCATGTGCAACAGGCGAAATTCTTAAATTAAACCAGGAAAAATTACCTGGATGTTACTATCACAGAACAGCAGAAAACGACGTTGCCCGTGTTGAAGACAGAACATTTATTTGTACACCTACAAAAGAAGAAGCAGGTCCTATCAATAACTGGATGGAACCTTCCCAAATGTATGAAAAATTAAACAAATTATACAAAGATTCTATGGTAGGAAGAACAATGTATGTTATTCCTTACTCAATGGGTCCTGTTGGTTCTCCATTCTCTAAAATCGGTGTAGAACTTACAGATAGTATCTATGTTGTATTAAACATGGCTATTATGACAAGAGTTGGCAATAAAGTATTAGAAGCATTAGGCGAAAATCCTGATTTCGTTAAATGTTTACACGCTAAAAAAGATGTTGATCCTGAAGAAAGATATATCGTTCAGTTCCCACAGGATAAAACAATTATGTCTGTTAACTCAGCATACGGCGGAAACGTTTTACTTGGTAAAAAATGTTTTGCTCTACGTATTGCTTCATACCTTGGTATGCAGGAAGGCTGGATGGCTGAACATATGCTTATCTTAGGTTTAGAAAACCCTCAGGGCGAAGTTAAGTACATCTGTGCTGCTTTCCCTTCAGCATGTGGTAAAACAAACCTTGCTATGTTAATTCCACCTGAATATCTAAAAGAAAAAGGATATAAAGTATGGACAGTTGGGGACGATATCGCTTGGTTAAGAATCGGTCCTGACGGAAGATTATATGCTATTAACCCTGAAGCAGGTTTCTTCGGCGTTGCTCCTGGTACAAGCGAAAAAACAAACTTTAACGCTCTTGCAGCTACAAAGAAAAATACAATCTTTACAAACGTTGCTATAAATAACGATGACAATACAGTTTGGTGGGAAGGCTTAGATAAGAACCCTCCTGAAAATGCAACAGAATGGAAAGGTTCAGTTGTTAACGGTAAAGAATTTACTGCTGAAGGTAACAAACTTGCTCATCCAAACTCAAGATTTACAGCACCTGCAGTTAACTGCCCATGTATTTCTTCTGAATTTGAAAATCCAATGGGAGTTCCTGTATCTGCAATCGTATTCGGTGGCAGACGTGCTAAATGTGCTCCATTAGTATACCAGTCAAGAGATTGGGAACACGGTACATTCGTTGGTGCTACAATGGCATCTGAAACTACTGCAGCAGCAGCAGGAGCAGTTGGTGTTGTTAGACGTGACCCAATGGCTATGAAACCTTTCGTTGGTTACAATATGGCTTCTTACTGGCAGCACTGGTTAGACATGGGTAAAAAATTAGGCGACAAAGCACCTAAAATCTTCCATGTTAACTGGTTCAGAAAAGACGAAAATGATAACTTTATGTGGCCAGGTTTCGGCGACAATATGAGAGTTCTTAACTGGATTTTAGACAGATGCGACGGTAAAGTTGACGCTAAGGAAACTGCTATCGGTTACGTTCCTAACGTTAGCGATGTTGACGTTACAGGTCTTGATATGACAACTGCTGAAATCGAAGCATTACTTTCAATCGATAACAAAGTATGGCTTGAAGATGTAGAAAACATCAAAGAATACTTCGCACAGTTCGGCGATAAACTTCCAAAAGAAATGGCTGAACAGTTAGCAAAACTTGAATCAAACTTAAAATAATATTTTTTAAAACAGGGCTGATATTCTTAATGAATATCAGTCCTTTTTTTAGTGTGTGATTGACACTAAAAGGCATTTTTGATATAATAAGTATAACAGTTTTTATAATAAGGAGTAAAGTTATGCGCAAAACAAAAATTGTTTGTACCGTTGGCCCTGCAAGTGAAACAAAAGAAGTTTTAGTAGGTATGTGTAAAGCGGGTATGAATGTTGCAAGATTAAATTTTTCTCACGGTGTTTATGAAGACCACCAAAGAAGAATTGATATGATAAAAAGTGTCAGGAAAGAACTTAATTTGCCTATCGCTATTATGCTTGATACCAAAGGCCCTGAATACAGGATAAAAACATTTAAGGATGGTAAAATAACTCTTTTGGAAGGGGATACATTTACCTTTACAACAAGAGATATTATAGGGGATGAAAGTATAGTTTCTGTTAGTTATAAAGGCCTTAAAGATGAACTTAAAAAAGGAGACACAGTCCTTCTTAATAACGGTCTTTTAAGTTTTGAAGTTAAAGAAGTGGATAACACAGATATTATCTGCAGGGTTGTAATAGGCGGAGAACTTTCAGACAGAAAAAGTATGAGTTTTCCTGGTAAAGTTATGAAGCAGAAATATCTTTCTGAGCAGGATAAAAAAGATATAGCCTTCGGGATAAAAAACGGAATAGATTATATAGCCTGTTCCTTTGTTTCAAGCAAACAGGACTTAATAGATATCCACGAATATTTAAAAGAAATAGATGCAAAAAATATTGAACTTATAGCAAAAATTGAAAATCAGGCAGGGATAGATAATATCGTAGAAATTTGCGACTGGTGTGATGGTATTATGATTGCCAGAGGAGATATGGGTGTTGAAGTTCCTTTTAATGAACTTCCTGCAATTCAGAAAAAACTTATAACTCAGTGCAGACTGCTCGGCAAAAGAATAATCACTGCAACCGAAATGTTAGAAACTATGATTTATAACCCACGCCCTACAAGAGCAGAAATATCAGATGTTGCAAATGCTGTGTATGACGGTACAAGTGCAATTATGTTATCAGGAGAAACTGCAGTCGGAAAATATCCTGTAAAAGCAGTTGAAACAATGTCAAAAATAGCAGAAACAACCGAAAATAATATTAAATATAATAAAAGGCTTCATAATTTTGAGTTTAAAATCAAAAATGCTGTTGATGCTATTTCTCATTCCACCTGTGGTATGGCAATCGACCTTGACGCAAAAGTTATTGTCGCTTGTTCAATTTCAGGGATGACAGCAAGAATGGTATCAAGATTCCGTTCGTCAGTGCCTATTATAGGTCTTACAACCAATGAAAACACATGGAGAAGACTTGCACTTTCCTGGGGAGTAATTCCTGCTATGTGTGAAAAATTCACATCTACCGATGTATTATTTTATAATGCTAAAAAAATAGCAACCGAGACTCTTAATTTAAAAGAAGGAGACAGAATTGTTATTACAGGCGGAAATACAACAGGTCAGTCGGGTAATACAAGTCTTATAAAAGTTGAAGAAATATAGTAATAATGGGAAAAACTGCTTTTTATGTAAAAGCAGTTTTTTTATGCCAACTGTTGACTTTTAAAGATAGTTGCTTTAAAATAAAATTTAGAGAATTTATATTGAAATGAGGAATTAAAAATGAAAATAGAAACAAAATGTTTACATTCCGGCTATAAGCCTAAAAACGGAGAAGCACGTGCTCTTCCTATATATCAGAGTACAACTTTTACCTTTGATTCAACAGAGTTTATAGGTGATTTGTTTGACTTTAGCGCATCTGCTCACTTCTACTCAAGATTATCCAACCCAACCGTTGCAGCAGTAGAAGATAAACTTGCAGATTTAGAAGGAGGTATAGGCGCTCTTTTAACTTCTTCAGGTCAGGCAGCAACTACTATTTCTCTTCTTAATATTTTAAAAGCAGGAGACCATTTTATTAGTTCTGCCACAATTTACGGTGGAACATATAATCTGTTTAATGTAACACTTAGAAAACTTGGCATTGATGTTACATTTGTTGATCCGTCTTTACCGTTAGAAGAACTTCAGAAAAAGTTTCAGCCTAATACCAAAGCAGTTTTCGGAGAAACAATTTCTAACCCTACAATAAATGTTTTAGATATTGAAAAGTTTGTTAAACTTGCACACGATAACAATGTTCCTTTTATTATAGATAATACATTTGCAACCCCTATTTTATGCAGACCGATAGAATACGGTGCAGATATTGTAATTCATTCTACAACCAAGTATCTTGACGGTCATGCTATCCAGGTGGGTGGAGCAATTATAGATTCAGGTAATTTTGACTGGAAGAAAAACGGATTTACAGAACTTTATGAGCCTGACGAATCTTATCACGGATTAATATATACCGACCATTTTGGAAAGGCAGCATATATAGCAAAAGCAAGAGCGCAGATGATGAGAGATTACGGAATGTGCCAGAGCGCCAACGGTGCTTTTCTTCTTAATTTAGGTATTGAAACCTTGCCTTTAAGAATGGCTAAGTATTGTGAAAATGCTCTTAAAGTTGCCGAATTTTTCACAACCCGCAAAGAAATTAAGAGTGTTAGTTATCCTGGCCTTAAAGAAGATAAATATCATAATTTATGCAGTAAATATCTTCCTGACGGGGCAAGTGGCGTTATAGCAATTATAATCGAGGGCGGAAAAGAAAAAGCAGTTAAATTTATGGATAATCTTAAACTTGCTTCAAATGTTGTCCATGTTGCAGATATAAGAACTTGCGTTCTTCATCCTGCAAGTGAAACTCACAGACAACTTTCTGATGAACAACTTAAAGAAGCAGGAATTGATGCAGGTCTTATAAGAGTTTCAGTTGGGCTTGAAAATGTTGAAGATATAATCGCAGATTTTGAACAGGCGCTTAATTTACTATAAATAAAACGAAAGGAAAATCTCAATTCTTTGAGATTTTCTTTATATAAATGAGAAGTTGATACACTGCACTAATCTATAAAAAAGGGGATAAATTATGAGAGTGTATGTATTTTATAATCCAAAATCAAATAACGAAACGGGAATAAAGGGGTTAGAAAAAGTAAAGGAAATTTTAAAGAACGAAACCCTTGATATTTGTGATATTACAACAGTTAATAACTGGAACTCATTTTTTAATAATATAAATAAAACGGACAGTGTTATTATAATAGGCGGAGACGGAACGCTAAACCATTTTGTAAATGAGTGTGATAATTATACCGACAATACATATTATTTCCCATGCGGAAACGGAAACGATTTTGCAAGGGATATAAAAGGGGATAACAAATTAATACCCATAAAAAAATATACTAAAAAACTTCCCGTTTGTATGATAAACGGTAAAAATTATAAATTTATAAACGGAGTGGGGATGGGCTTTGATGCATATGTCTGCTCCAAAGTAAACGATTTAAGACAGGAAACTAAAAAGTCAGTTAATTATGTAGGCGTAGCATTAAAAGGAGTTTTCGGAAAATATAAAACAACTAATGCTAAAGTTTTGGTAGATGGGAAAGAACATAACTTTAAAAATGTTTGGTTTGCAGCAACAATGAAAGGAAGATTTTGCGGCGGAGGGTTTATGTTAACACCCAAGCAAAACAGATTAGAAGAAGACGGAAAACTCTCACTGATTGTTGTGCATAATGCTCCTAAACTTAAAATTTTATATGCATTTTTGCTTGTCTTTAAAGGTAAGCATACGAAACTTAAAAAAAGCGTTACCATTTTAGAAGGTTATGATATAAAAGTAGAGTTTGATAAACCGTCATATCTTCAGATAGACGGAGAAACTCATACTAATATATCCTCCTGTCATTTGGAAGCAAATAAGGAATATATCGAGGTGTAAATATGGAATTTGAAAAAGTAATAAACAAAAGATATTCTTGCAGAAATTTTGATAATACCAAAGAAGTAAGTGATGAAATAATAAAAAAAATAATAGAAGCGGCAAGGTTGGCTCCGTCTGCTTGTAACGGTCAACCGTATTATTTCACAGTCTTAAAAGGGGATATGGCAAAAGAAGTAGCAAAAGCCACAACAAAAATGGGTATGAATAAATTCTCTTTAGATGCCCCATGTTTAATTGTTGTAAGCGAAAAGCCGTATGTTAAATCTGCCCTTTTAGGCTCAAAACTTAAAAATAACGACTACCGTTCAATAGATATAGGAATAGCAACTGCCCATCTTACATTAGCCGCAGCAAATGAAGGCGTCGACTCATGTATATTAGGTTGGTTTGAAGAAGACAAAGTGCAGCAAATTTTAGGAATTAAAGACAGAGTCCGCCTTGTAATTTTATTAGGCTATGCAAAAGAAGATGTAAAGGTTAATAAAAAAAGAAAAACGATTGAAGAAATATCGAATTTGTAGAATAATAGAAAAATATCCACCTGAGTAAAGGTGGATATTTTTTGTCTATCTACGGTTAATTTTATCTGATAAATCTCCATATAATGGTGTTGCCAAACCAAAACCACCCGAAACGGTTAATATCTGCCCTGTGGTATATTTAGAATCATCCGATGCAAAATATACGGCAGCGGCAGCAATCTCTTCGGGAGTACCCATTCTTTTAAAGGGAATATGTCGCATAAAGAGTTCTTTAAAATTTTCTGTAAGATTTTTTGATACTGCTTCTGTTGCTGTCATTCCCGGCAAGATTGCATTACATCGTATTTTATTTTTTGCTTCGTGTACAGCTATAAGTTTTGTAAGATAATTGATAGCCGCCTTACTTGTTCCGTAAGCAATCTGGGAGATATCAGGAACAAGACCACCCACAGATGATATATTTATAATGCTTCCTCCACCGTTTTTTGCCATGTGCTTGGCAACTTCTTTACTTGCCATAAATACACTTCTTAAGTTGATATTTACAATATCAAAAAAAACATCTGTATCAGTGTTTGAAAAGTCAAGGTCTTTCCCTGGATTTGAAGTTCCGAAATTGTTAACCAGAACATCAATACGCCCTGCATCTTTTATTACTTCATCAGTCATAGTTGTATACGACTCAGGGTTACTTGCATCGTTATAAACATATTTTACTCTACATCCATCTGAATTAAGTTTATTTGCTTCCTCTTTTGCCAGTTCTAAATTTCTTGCCGCCATATAAACTATAGCACCTTCTTTGGCAAAGACTTTACTAATGGCAAGACCTATTCCTCTGGTTGAGGCAGTGATTAAAACAACTTTGTCTTTTAATTTCATGCTTTTTCTCCTTTTTTAATATAAATTTTAGGTAGGAACAATACTATCGTAATACCTGCAATAACGCAAAGAATTTCTGCTATTGCAAGAAACTTTATCGATTTTATTGCAGCAGTAATTTCATTTGCACCACTATTTACAATATTTGTTACTCTGTTTGTAAAAAGAGGGACAAATATTGCTACTCCAAATGGTGCGGCAAGATCACGGAATAACCCGTATGTTCCCGTTCCTGCTCCGGCAACTTCATTAGGTACACCCGACAGTACAATTTTCATAAAAATTGAAGCGTTTCCTCCAAGCCCAAAGCCTAATATGCCAAGAGAAGCAGCAAGTAAAATTACTGAGGCTTTTGCAGTAAATAAAAGCATTATTGCGCAGCCAATTCCTGTAAGTGCAAGTGAAACTGCTAAAATCTTTTTTGGTTCTGTACGGTCTGCCAATGGTCCTAAAATAACAGAACCAAGAGACATACCAATATACATAATTGAAATTGCATAACTGGATATAATAGTATTGTCAGGCTGGGTATAGTTAATGAATACAATTATATTTGTCATATTTGCCTGCATAAGACCTTGAGTTAAAAAAAGAGCAAGAACTGAAAGAAAAAACTTTTTTCTTTTCATAAATTTCCAGCTAAGAATTGGATTTATAGCCTTTTTTTCAGCATAAATAAGACCGGCAAACGAGATAACTGATGCGATTAAAATAATTATAAACCATACCGATCTTATTCCGTAATTCTGACCAAATGACGGTAGGCACAGCATAAGAGTAAAGAAAATTAAAACCCAAAAAGAACCAATGCTATCAAAATGTGTAAGTGGTTTTAACCTTATTCCGTCTTTTTTGTGTGTAACAATGCAAAGCAATAAAATAATTACTGAAATTGCAACGCATACCCACATCATTGTTCGCCAATCATAAAATTCAATAAGCAAACCACCAAGTGTAGGTCCAAAAATTACTGCACTGCTTGAAATAAGCATATATAATGAAAAACCCTTTGCAATTTTTTCAGGCGGAAACTCTGTAACAATGTAGGACATTACAACAGGTGCAATAGCCGCGCTTCCTATTCCCACAATAAAACGGGCAATAATCATAAAAAATAATGATGGTGCTACTGCTGTGAGAATGTTGCCAAGAGTAAAGATTGCTATACCAATAAATAATGTTATCCTTCTGCCTATTACATCGCCCAGTTTGCCAAGAATGGGAGCAAATGCTGCAGTCGAGGCTGCCATAGATAAAGCGGTCCATGTTGTATTGTTATATGGTAAATTTAAATTGCTGACAAATGCAGGGCCGAGTACAGCAGTAAAGCCACCAACAGCACCTACCAAAAATGCAGCAAGTGCATATGGTACAAAATCTTTTAAATAGGGTTTTGAAACATTAACTTCCATAAGATATCACTCCAATCAATCCATAGTATAACCATTATTTATGTATTTATTTAAAGTATTTGGTTATACTTTTATATAGAAAGGAGGAATCGTATTGAAGGAACTGTTTTTTACTTGTAAGCATTGTGGAAATATTATTGCTATGATAAGGGATAGTGGTGTTCCTATACAATGTTGCGGCGAAAATATGGAAAAAATAATTCCGGGTACTAAAGAAGCATCCGAAGAAAAACATATTCCTGTATATAAAAGAGAAGACGATACGGTAATCGTTTCAGTCGGTTCAGTCGAACATCCTATGGAACCCGAACATTATATTGAGTGGGTATGTATTGAAAGCGACGATGGTTTTTCTTACAAGCAACTAAAACCAAACACACCTCCAAAGGCGAATTTTTTATTACACAAAGGAGATAACATAAAAGCAGTATATGCCTTTTGTAATCAACATAGTCTTTGGAAAACAAAATAAAAAAGGAGAAAATAATTATGTCTTTAATTAACAAAGAAATTTCGGATTTTAAAGCTTACGCATTTCACGGAGACGATTTTAAGATGGTTTCCAAAGAAGATATTTTAGGAAAATGGAGTGTATTCTTTTTCTACCCTGCAGATTTTACTTTTGTATGTCCAACAGAGTTAGAAGACTTGGCAAATAAGTATGAAGATTTTAAAAATGTCGGATGTGAGATATATTCTGTATCTACTGACACACATTTTGTTCATAAAGCATGGCACGACGCATCTGAAAGAATTAAAAAAATCAATTATCCTATGCTTGCCGATCCTACTCATGAAATTTCAAAAGATTTTGAGGTTTTAATCGAATCAGACGGTCTTGCAGAGCGTGGTACCTTTATCATAAATCCTGAAGGTAAAATTGTAGGCTATGAGGTAACAGCAGGAAATGTGGGTAGAAATGCTGAAGAACTTTTCCGTAAAGTTCAGGCATGTCAGTTTGTACACGCTCACGGAGATCAGGTTTGTCCTGCTAACTGGCAACCGGGAGCAGAAACACTTAAACCAAGCCT